>NZ_AUGA01000014.1:0-190626 GCF_000426785.1 Bradyrhizobium sp. th-b2 | reverse complement strand
AATGATCGGCGTCGTAGGCCGTATCAGCCATAACGACCTCGGCAGGCAATCCCTCGATCAGTTCGGCAGCTTGCGGCGCGTCGCCCTTCTGGCCTGCGGTCAGCGTGAACCGCACCGGGCATCCCAGGCCTCGGACGGCCAGATGTATCTTGGTGCTCAGGCCGCCGCGCGAGCGGCCGAGCGCTTGATCTTCAGACCCCCTTTTTTCGCTCCGGCGGCGTGCTGATGCGCCCGGACGATGGTGGAGTCGACGATCAGATATTCGAAGTCCGGATCGTCGACATCGCCTCGAAAATCCGTGCCCAAACTCCCTTGATGCTCCACCGGCTAAAGCGCCGGAACACGCTGTTCCAGTCGCCGAACGCCTCCGGAAGGTCACGCCAGGGAGAGCCTGTGCGCACGATCCAAAGTACGCCTTCCACAAACATCCGGTTGTCGCGTCCCGTTGAGCCCTTCTGGTCAGGCCGACCGATGATCAGCGGCGCCATCCGCTCCCACGCCGCATCGCTCAAAACCAACCGCTCCATCACACCCAAGACTGCCTCCCAAAAGCAGCTTTGAATCTGATTTGCTCCTAAAAAGGAATCCCTAGAGTCCACACCACCTAGCGCAGCGTAATCCGCCATCTTCTCGTGCCGTCGCGAACGGCGGATTACGCCTTCGGCTAATCCGCCCTACAGCACCCGGAATGATGTCGGGAAAGCTGCGACAAACTAACCCGACAGGCAAATCAGCGAAAGCTGTCAATCCCAGGACGCAAATCTCGGGCGCATTGCGCCGCGGAGAATGTCGATACATGTTTGCCGGCGGCGCTCATATTCGATGTCGTCCCGGGCAAGCGCAGCGCGACCCGGGACCCATAACCACGAATGGTTATCGTCGTGCGACGCTGGGGCCACAGCTCATTTCAACAACACGACCCTGTGGTTATGGGTCCCGGCCTTCGCCGGGACGACGGCTGTAGGACGGCAGCATCCGCCCTTGACAATTATTTTAAGTATAAAATAATATCCGGCATCGGCTCGCTGGAGAAATGCCCCCAACCCGCCGAAGCCAACGGGAGAACGCCATGCGCATCGTTTGCATTGGAGGCGGGCCGGCCGGGCTCTACTTCGGCATCCTGATGAAGATGCTTGATCCCGCGCACGTCATTTCCGTGGTCGAGCGCAACCGGCCCTACGACACCTTCGGGTTCGGCGTGGTGTTCTCGGATGCGACCATGGACAACATGCGCAAATGGGACCCGGTCACCGCTGACAAGATCGAGCAGGCCTTCAACCATTGGGATGACATCGAGGTCCTGATCAAGGGCCGGCGGATGCGCACCACCGGCCACGGCTTCGTCGGTATCGGCCGCAAGCGGCTGCTCAACATCCTGCAGGCGCGGGCCGAGGAACTCGGCGTCGAGCTGATCTTCGAGCGCGAGGTCAATTCCGATCTCGAGTTTCCCGACGCCGATCTGATCGTGGCGTGCGACGGCGTGAACTCAAAGGTCCGCACCAAGTACGCCGAGACCTTCCAGCCCGACATGCTGATGCGGCCGAACCGCTATATCTGGCTCGGCACCGTCAGGCCGTTCGACGCCTTCACGTTCGACTTCCGCAAGACCGAGCACGGCTGGTTCCAGGCGCACATCTACAAATTCGAGGAGGGCGCGGCGACCTTCATCGTCGAGACCACCGAGGAGGCGTATCTCGCCCACGGCCTCGACAAGATGGAGCAGGGCGACTCCATCGCGTTCTGCGAGAACGTGTTCGCCGAGATTCTTGAGGGCCATCATCTGGTCTCCAATGCGCGGCATCTGCGTGGCTCGGCCTGGCTGTCGTTCCCGCGGCTGATCTGCGGCAAATGGACCGCGTTCAACGGCAGCAGCCAGGTCGTGCTGATGGGTGATGCCGCCCACACCGCGCATTTCGCGATCGGCTCGGGAACCAAGCTCGCGCTGGAGGACGCGATCGAGCTCACCAACCAGTTCAAGATCCACGGCGCTGTCAGGGACAGCATTCCGGCGGTGCTGAAGGCGTATGAAGAGCTGCGCCGGGTCGACGTGGCGCGGATCCAGAACGCCGCGCGCAACGCGATGGAATGGTTCGAGGTGGTCGGCTCGCGCTATGCTGATACGCTGGAGCCGGAGCAGTTCATGTATTCGCTGCTGACCCGCTCGCAGCGCATCAGCCACGAGAACTTGAGGCTGCGCGACAAGGCGTGGCTCGAAGGCTATGAGCGCTGGTTCGCGGAGCGGAGCGGCGTGCCTGCCACCAACGAGCGCGTCACGCCGCCGATGCTGACGCCTTTCCAGATTCGCGGCCTGTCGCTCACCAACCGGATCATCGTCTCGCCGATGGCGATGTATTCGGCCGAGGAGGGCGTCCCGAACGATTTTCATCTGGTGCATTTCGGCTCCCGCGCGCTCGGCGGCGCCGGCCTGTTGTTCACCGAGATGACCTGCGTCTCGCCGGAGGCGCGGATCACGCCCGGATGCTGCGGGCTGTGGAACGACGAACAGGCCGCGGCGTACAAGCGCATCGTCGACTTCGTGCATCGCAATTCGGGGGCCAAGATCGGCATCCAGCTCGGCCATGCCGGCCGCAAGGGCTCGACCCGGGTTGCCTGGGAGGGCATGGACGAGCCGCTGCCTGAGCACAACTGGCCGCTGGTGTCGGCCTCGTCGGTGCCTTACCTGCCCGACGGCCAGGTGCCGGAGCCGATGAGCCGCGCCGAGATGGACGAGGTGCGCGAGCAGTTCGTCGCGGCGGCCAGGCGCGCCGCAAGCGCGGGCTTCGATATTCTGGAGCTGCACTGCGCCCACGGCTATCTGCTGTCGAGCTTCCTCTCGCCGCTGACCAACCGCCGCACCGACGCGTATGGCGGATCAATCGCGAACCGCGCGCGTTATCCGCTGGAGGTGTTCCGCGCCATCCGCGCGGTATGGCCGGACGACAAGCCGATGTCGGTCCGCCTGTCGTGTCACGACTGGGCCGAGGGTGGCAACACGCCCGAGGATGCGCTCGAATTCGCAAAGCTGTTCAAGAAAGCGGGTGCGGATCTGATCGACTGCTCCTCAGGCCAGGTCTGGGCCGACGACCATCCGGTCTATGGCCGGCTCTACCAGACGCCGTTCGCCGACAAGATCCGCAACGAGGTCGGCATCGCCACCATCGCGGTCGGTGCGATCTCGGAAGCGGACCATGCCAATTCGATCATCGCCGCCGGCCGCGCCGATCTCTGCGCCATTGCGCGGCCGCATCTCGCCGATCCGGCCTGGACGCTGCACGAGGCCGCGAAGATCGGCGTCAAGCAGATCGCCTGGCCGAAGCAGTATCAGTCGGGCAAGTCGCAATACGAAGCCAATCTCGAGCGCGCATCCGCAGGAGTGAAGCCATGACCCGGTTCTGGCCCAATGCGCATGCGCTGGTCACCGGTGCCGGTTCCGGGATCGGCGCCGCGACCGCGATTGCACTGGCGAAGGCCGGCGTCCGCGTTAGTATCGCCGGGCGCCGGATCGACGCGCTGAAGGCGACGGCGGCCTTGCTCGGCAAGAACACGGGCGCGGTTGTCGCGATCGACGTGACCGATGAAGCGGCGGTGACCAAGGGTGTCGCGCAGATCGAAGCCGCGGCCGGCCCGATCGATATCCTCGTCAACAATGCCGGCAAGGCCGCCAGCGCGCCGTTCGACAAGACGAATGCGGCGCTGTGGGCCGATATGCTGGCAAGCAATCTCTCCAGCGTGTTCTTGGTGACGCAGGCGGTGCTGCCAGGGATGGCGCAGCGCGGCCGCGGGCGCGTGATCAACGTGGCCTCGACCGCGGGCCTGACCGGTTACGCCTATGTCTCGGCCTATGTCGCGGCCAAGCACGGTGTCATCGGCTTCACGCGTTCGTTGGCGCTGGAATATGCGCGGCGCGGCGTGACCGTGAATGCGGTCTGCCCTGGCTACACCGATACGCCGTTGGTGGCGGATGCCGCCGCGAACATCGTCGCCAAGACCGGCCGCAGCGAGCAGGAGGCGCGCGCGACGCTGGCAAAAGTCAATCCAATGCAGCGGCTGGTCACGCCGGAGGAGGTCGCCGACAGCATCCTCTGGCTGGCGTCCGAGGCTGCATCGTCAATCAACGGACAAGCCGTGGCGGTCGCCGGCGGCGAAGTCCTTACCGGGTGAAGGAACAGATCATGTCCGAGATGAAAGCAAAGCTCCGGCCGTTCAAGGATTATCCCGCGAAGCACTTCCGCTGGTCCACCGATGTGAGCGGCCGTGTCGCCACCATCACGCTGAACGGGCCGGACAAGAAGAACCCGCTGACCTTCGAGTCCTACGAGGAGCTGCGCGACCTCTTCACCAATCTCAAATATGCCTCCGATGTCCGCGCCATCGTGCTGACTGGCGCCGAGGGCAATTTCTGCTCCGGCGGCGACGTGTTCGAGATCATCGAGCCGTTGACGCGGATGGCGATGCCGGACCTGCTCGCCTTCACCCGGATGACCGGCGAGGTGGTGCGGGCGATGCGCAAATGCCCCCAGATCATCGTTGCCGCGATCGACGGCATCTGCGCCGGCGCCGGCGCCATGCTGGCGCTGGCGTCCGACCTGCGGCTGGCGACGCCGCAGGCCAAGACCGCATTCCTGTTCACCCGGGTCGGCCTGGCCGGCGCCGACATGGGCGCGTGCGGATTGCTTCCGCGTGTGATCGGGCAGGGCCATGCTGCCGATCTGCTCTACACCGGCCGGGCGATGAGCGCCGAGGAAGGTTTCACATGGGGCTTTCACAATCGCCTGGTGCCGCCGGCGGAGCTTGCCGGCGCCGCGCACGAACTGGCGCGCTCGCTCGCCGATGGACCGTGGTTCGCGCATGGCGTGACGAAGACGATGTTCAACCAGGAATGGGCGATGGGCGTCGACGAGATGATCGAGTCGGAAGCGCAGGCGCAGGCGATCTGCATGGTGACGGGTGATTTCCGCCGCGCCTTCGAGGCCTTCGCCGCCAAGCAGAAACCCGCCTTCGAGGGCAATTGAGATGATCGAGATCCTGCAACCGGACGGATGGGCGAAGCCGATCGGCTACGCCAACGGCATGGCCGCGCGCGGCAAGCAGATCTTCATCGCGGGCCAGATCGGCTGGAACGGGCAATGCGTGTTCGAGACCGACGATCTCGTGGCGCAGATCGCCCAGACCCTGCGCAACATCGTCGCGGTCGCCGCCGCCGGCGGGGCCGGGCCCGAGCACATCGTGTCGATGACCTGGTACCTCCTCGACCGCAAGGAATATTCCGCGCGGCTGAAGGAGATCGGCGTCGTCTATCGCGACGTCATCGGCCGGAGCTTTCCGGCGATGACGGCGGTGCAGGTTGCCGGCCTGATCGAGGACCGCGCCAAGGTGGAGATCCAGGCCATCGCGGTGGTGCCGGATTGATCGGAAAGGCCTAGGGTAGTCCGTCATCCTGAGGAGCGCGGAACGCGCGTCTCGAAGGATGCACGGCCCGGCTGGTGGCCGTCGACCCTTCGAGACGCCGCTTCGCGGCTCCTCAGGGTGACGGTGAAGGAAGGGGATCTGCTGAGCCAATGTTAATCCTAAGGCGAAACAGCGTGGATTGGCCAAGGCTCGCGGCGGCAAACCCGCTTGCGGCCAGACAAGCGGGCGTGCGACCCTAGGCGCAGCTACAAAAACGTCCTGTTGTGAGTGGAGTAAAGGACGATGAAGGTGATTATCGTCGGAGGCGGAATCGGAGGCCTCACCACTGCGCTGATGCTGCGCTCGCGCGGCATCGCTTGCGAGCTGTATGAGCAGTCGGAAACGATCCGCGAACTCGGCGTCGGCATCAACACATTGCCGCATGCGATCCGCGAACTGGCGGGGCTTGGCCTGCTCGACAAGCTCGACGACGTCGCGATCCGCACCTATGAGCTGTTCTACCTAACGCGGCACGGCCAGCAGGTCTGGCACGAGAAACGCGGGCTCGACGCCGGGCACGATGTGCCGCAATTCTCTGTTCATCGCGGCCGCCTTCAGGGCGTGATCCATCAGGCCGTGATCGACCGTCTTGGCGCGGATGCGATCCGCACCGGCTGCCGGCTCGGCTCGTTCACGCAGGACGAGGGCGGCGTCTCGGCCCATTTCTTCGATCGAAGTGGCAGCCATGTGCACACCGCGCGCGGCGATATCCTGATCGGCGCCGACGGTATCCACTCCAAGGTGCGCGAGATGCTGTTTCCGGATGAGGGCGGGCCGTGCTGGAACGGGCTAATGCTGTGGCGCGGCGCCACCGATTGGCCGGCCTTCCTGACCGGGCGGTCGATGATCATCGCCGGCGGGCTGAACGCCAAGGCCGTGATCTATCCGGTCGCGCCGGGCTCGAGCCCGGCGAGCCGTCTCACCAACTGGGCGGTGCTGGTGCGGATCGGCGACGGCTCTTCGCCGCCGCCGCGCCGCGAGGGCTGGTCCAATCTCGGCCGGCGCGACGAGATGATGCCTTACGTCACTGGTTTCACGATCCCGCAGGTCGACTTCACCGGCCTGATCAACGCGACGCCGGAGTTCTGGGAGTACCCGTGCTGCGACCGCGATCCGCTGCCGTACTGGTCGAGCGGCCGCGTCACGCTGCTCGGCGACGCTGCGCATCCGATGTATCCGGTCGGCTCGAACGGCGCCTCACAGGCCATTCTCGATGCGCGCTGCCTTGCTGATGCGCTGGCGCGGGCCGAACATCCGCGCCAGGCGCTGGCCGGCTATGACCGGCAGCGGCTGCCGATGACCGCCGACATCGTCGCCTCCAACCGCCGCGGCGGGCCCGAGGGCGTGATCGACGCCGTCGAGCAGCTCGCGCCGCAGGGGTTTACCGACGTCGACACCATCCTCAATTACGAGGCGCGCGAGGCGATCGTGCGCGGCTATGCCGCGAAGGCCGGCTTTGCCGCGCGCGTGGTGGCGCGGCAGTAGCGGGGGACTGCTGAAGGAGGACGACGCTCCCAAGCCCGGTTCGGATCGTTGACCCTCCTGGTGGAGACGCAACACCCTATCCGTCACCCTGAGGAGGCCGCAACGCGGCCGTCTCGAAGGGTCGACGGCCACCAGCCGGGCCGTGCATCCTTCGAGACGCCGCTTCGCGGCTCCTCAGGATGACGGAGAGAGGCCGGCTTTGCCGCGCGCGTGGTGGCGCAGCAATAGCGCCAAAGGAGAGGCTTACGCCGGAGGCGGCGGCAGGAAGTGGATGTTGTGCTCGGCGGCGAGCCGCACCACGTCATCCGGGTTCTGTTCCTTCATGTTGTGGATCGCCCAGAACAGGTCGTAGAGCCTGCGGGTCGGTGACACCCAGAACAGCGTCTTGGCCGGCTGCTGCGACTTGTTGAAGATGCCGTGCGGCTTGCCCATCGGCAGGCGTACTAGGTCACCAGGCGTGGCGGATTCATCGGCGCCGTCGAGCATGAAGTCGAGCTTGCCCTCGAGGATGTAGAGGTACTCGTCCTGATCGGGATGGATATGCGGAGGGACGAAGGTGCCCGGCGGGAAGGTGGCGTGCCAGGAGAAGGAATGCTCGCTACGCGTCTTCGGCACGTAGGTCTGGCCAAGGATGCTCCAGGAGATGCCCTGGATGCCTTCATTGGCGCGGGTGATGCCGGCGATCTCGTCTTTCATCGTCATGTTTCCCTCGCTTTGTTTGGCGCGTTTTCTTCACGCGAACCGGTGTCCACTTCGCTTGAAAACGCTTTGAGTGTCTTACTTGGCGGCGCAGTCCTTGGCGTAGCGGTCGCCGTAGTTCGAGAACACCTTTTCGACGATCTCGGTCTGGAATTTGCCGTCCGGCCGCTTCGCGACCTTGGTGAGGTAGAAATCCTGGATCGGATAGCCGTTGGTGTTGAACTTGAAGTTACCGCGCAGCGAGGTGAAGTCGGCCTTCTTCAGTGCCGCCGCGACCGCGTCCTTGTTGGAGAGGTCGCCCTTCACCGCCTTGACCGCGCTGTCGATCAGGAGCGCCGCGTCATAGGCCTGCATCGCATAGGTGCCGGGCACGCCGTTGTAGGCCGCCTCATAGGCCGCGACGAACTTCTTGCTCCTGACATTGTCGAGGTTGGGCGCCCAGTTCGCGCCGCCGAACATGCCGACCGCGGCGTCCTGCTGCGCAGGGAGAGTGGATTCGTCGACGGTGAAGGCGGAGAGCACCGGCACGGTGGCGCCGGCCTGCTTGTACTGCTTCACGAGGTTCACGCCCATGCCGCCCGGCATGAAGGTGAACAGCGCGTCCGGCTTCAGCGAGGCGATCTTGGAGAGCTCGGGCTGGAAATCCAGCGTGTTAAGCGGCGTGTAGGATTCCTCGACGACCTCGCCCTTGTAATCGAGCTTGAAGCCGGCGACGGAGTCGCGGCCGGCCTGATAGTTCGGCACCAGCAAATAGACGCGCTTGTAGCCGCGGTCCTGCGCCACCTTGCCGAGGATCTCGTGCACCTGATCGTTCTGGTACGACGTCACATAGAAGAACGGGTTGCACTCCTTGCCGGCGTAGCTGGAGGGGCCGGCATTCGGGCTGATCAGGAAGGTCTTGCTGTCGGTGACCGGTCGGTGGATCGCCTGCAGAATATTGGAGAAAATCGGGCCGACCACGAAATCGACCTTGTCGCGCTCGAGCAGGCCGCGCACCTTGACCACGGCGCCGTCGGGCTTGAGCTCGTCGTCGGCGTTGACGATCTCGACATCGCGGCCGGCCATCTTGCCGCCGAGATCCTTGATCGCAAGCGCAAAGCCGTCGCGGACCTGCTGGCCGAGCCAGCCGTCGCGGACCTGCTGGCCGAGCGCGGCGGCCGGCCCCGAGGTCGTCACCAGCACGCCGATCTTGATCTTCTCCTGCGCGGCCGCCGGGCTGACCGCAATACCCAGCAGCGCCGCCAATCCCGCGAGCTTCGTCAATTGCTTCATCTCACTCCCCCAACCACTGGCTTGGTGCCTCGGCTTCAACTTGTTTGGCCTTAGCTTAGTCTGACGCGCGCGACCGCTGCAAGCGATGTGGCATCGCGTCAAGGCGATCGTCGCGCAGCATGCACACGCCGCACATGCAAGCGCCGCGCCAATTGCTTGAAGTTTAAAGAAATTGCAGGATCGGCCTGATGTAGCAGGCAAGATTCGCATTTGTCCTTGCGGGGCGCCGCGAATTGCTTGAAGCTCAAAGCAATCGGTCCGACCGGAACTCGCTGTAGAGGCGCGATCGCCGCATGATCCTTGATTCCGAAACCAAAGCCGTCGAACTGCCCGACGATCACGGCACCGAGCTCAGGCTGTGGCTGCGGCTGCTGACCTGCACCACGCTGATCGAAGGCGAGGTGCGCAGCCAGCTGCGCGAGAAGTTCGACGTCACGCTGCCGCGCTTCGACCTGATGGCCCAGCTCGACAAGGTATCCGACGGCATGACGCTGTCGGATCTGTCGAAGCGGATGATGGTGTCGAACGGCAACGTCACCGGACTGGTCGAGCGCCTGGTCGAATCAGGCCATCTCGATCGCCGCACCTCGGAGACGGACCGCCGCGTCCAGTTCATCCGGCTGACTAAGCTCGGCCGAGCGGAATTCCGTAAGATGGCAGCCGAGCACGAGAAATGGATCGCCGACATCTTCGGCGACCTCTCGCCGAAGGACATCCGCGAACTGATGCGGCTGCTCGCCAAGGCCAAGGGCTCGGCGCAGCGCTCCGCCAAGGCGAGGACCGCGTAGCGCTGTGACCGGGCTCGATTACGAGGTCGAGTACAACAACCGGGCGCGGGTGCCGGAGAATCCGGCGCTGATGGCCGGCTGGGCGAGGGACTCCGCGGCCTATCGCGAGCAGCACCCGCCGCGGCGGCTGAGCTATGGTCCGGGCAGCCGCAACGTCATCGACCTGTTCGAAGCCGATCGTGACGGGCCACTCGTCGTCTTCATCCATGGCGGCTACTGGCAGGCGCTCGACGGTTCGTCATCGAGCCACTGCGCGCGCGGCCTCAATGGCCACGGCATCAGTGTGGCAGTGCCTAGCTACGATCTCTGCCCCGACGTCTCGGTCGGCGATATCATCGAGGAGATGCGCGCGGCGTCACGCGAACTGGCGAAGCTCGGCCGGCCGCTGGTCGTGTCGGGACATTCCGCGGGCGGACATCTTGCCGCATGCATGCTGGCGACCGATTGGCCGGCCTACGATGCGTCGCTGCCGAACAACCTGGTCAGGGCTGCTTACGCGATCTCCGGCCTGTTCGAGCTCGAGCCGCTGGTCGGCACCTCCATCAACAAGGCACTCGGCCACGATGGCGCTGCGGCAAGAGCGGCGAGCCCGCTGTTCTGGAAAGCGCCTGCGGGCTTGACGCTCGACGCCGTCGTCGGCGGCAACGAGAGTGCCGAATATCACCGGCAGAGCCGGACCATTGTCGATGCCTGGGGCAAGGCGGGCGTGGCGACGCGCTACGGCGTCGTGCCCGATGCCAATCATTTCACTGCGATCGCACCGCTTGCCGACCCGGGATCGACGATGGTCGCGCGGCTGAAGCAGCTCACACAGATCTGAGGCTCGGGAGGGGCGCGGCTATTTCCACGCCATTTCCACCCTTGCGCCAAATTATTTTAAGTATAAAATGATTGGCGATTGGAACGCTGCCGGGCGTCCTCGATCTTCTCGATATTGGTCTTGGTGGACAAGATCTTGGCCTTTCTGGATGGAAAGCGAGGGGCAATCGAATGTCAGGTGAATTTCCCGGGCTCGGCCCATCCGGGCATGTTGACGATTTCGCACGGCGCAACCTGCCGCCAGTCGAGCAATGGCCGCAGCTGCTGCTCGATCGGCCTGAATTCAGCTATCCCGACTATCTCAACGCCGCAGTCGAGCTGACCGACCGCATCGTCGAGCAGGGCATGGGCGATCGCATCGCGCTGATCGGCAACGGACGTCAGCGCACCTACAAGGAATTGACCGACTGGTCGAACCGCTTGGCGCATGCGCTGGTGGAAAATTACGGCGTCAAGCCCGGCAATCGCGTCCTGATCCGCTCGGGCAATAACCCGGCGCTGGTCGCGGCCTGGCTCGGGGCGACCAAAGCGGGCGCCGTCGTCGTCAATACCATGCCGATGCTGCGCGCGGGCGAACTGGCCAAGATCGTCGACAAGGCCGAGATTGCGCTGGCGCTGACCGACAGCCGTATCGCGGACGAACTTGTGGCCTGCGCCAAGACCAGCAAATTCCTCAAGCAGGTCGTCAATTTCGACGGCACCCAAAACCACGATGCCGAGCTCGACCGGATCGCGCTGAACAAGCCGGTGAAGTTCGATGCGGTCAAAACGGGTCGCGACGATGTCGCGCTGCTCGGCTTCACGTCGGGCACGACAGGCGAACCCAAGGCGACGATGCACTTCCACCGCGACCTCCTGATCGTGGCGGACGGCTATGCCAGGGAAGTGCTCAAGGTGACGCCCGACGATGTGTTCGTCGGCTCGCCGCCGCTTGCCTTTACCTTCGGCCTAGGGGGGCTCGCGATCTTCCCGCTGCGCTTCGGTGCCACCGCGACGCTGCTGGAGAACGCGGCGCCGAGCGAGATGGTCAGGATCATCGAAACCTACAAGGCGACGATCTGCTTCACCGCACCGACCGCCTATCGTGCGATGATGGCCGCGATGGACAAGGGCGCCGATCTGTCGTCGCTGCGGCTCGCGGTCTCGGCCGGCGAAACGCTGCCGGCGCCGGTGTTCGAGAGCTGGACGACGAAGACCGGCAAGCCGATCCTCGACGGCATCGGCAGCACGGAGCTGCTGCACATCTTCATCACCAATCGCACGGGCAGCGCGGTCGGCGGCACCACTGGCACGCCTGTCACCGGCTACCAGGCCAGGATCGTCGACGAAGACATGAACGAGCTGCCGCCGGGCCAGGTCGGCAAGCTGGCGGTTCGCGGCCCGACTGGCTGCCGCTATCTCGCTGATACCAGGCAGACCAAATATGTCCGCGGCGGCTGGAACATCACCGGTGACGCCTTCGTCAGCGACGAGAACGGCCGGCTGTCGTTTGTGGCGCGTGCTGACGACATGATCATCTCGGCCGGCTACAACATCGCAGGTCCCGAGGTCGAGGCCGCGCTGCTCGGGCATCCCGATGTCGCAGAGTGTGCCGTGGTCGGCGCGCCCGACGAGGAACGGGGACAGATCGTCTCCGCCTTCATTGTGCTGAAGCAGGGCGCCCGCAACGACGATATCGAGGTCAAGTTGTTGCAGGATCACGTCAAGGCGACGATCGCGCCGTACAAATATCCCCGCGCGATCGCCTTTGTCGATGCGCTGCCGAAGACCCAGACCGGAAAGATCCAGCGCTTCAAGCTGCGAGAGGCTAGTTGAGAGCAGGGCGACGGCCGCGGCCGCCGCCCTCGAGAGTTCAATGCGCGCCGGCGCCGCCTGCCGCGCTCTTCGGCTTGCCGGTCAGAACGATCGCGATCGCGGCCAGCACCAGCACGACCCCGATCACAGCAAACGCATCACTGAAGCCGAGCACCAGCGCCTGGCGTTTCACGATATTGCCGATCGCCACGATCGCCTGGCTGTGTGCGGTGGCGGGGTCCGAGATGCCGTGGCTGAGGAAGTAGTTGGTGATCTCGGCGATCCTGGTGCGCACCTCCTCACGGCCGAGATGGACGGACTGGCCGATGATGTTGGAGTGGAACTGCTCGCGCTTGGTGACGATGGTCGCGAGCAGCGCCGTGCCGATCGCACCACCGAGGTTGCGCATCATGTTGGAGATGCCGGAGGCTGCCGGTGCATCCTGCGGCGCGACGCTGCCGAGGCTGATCGCGGACAACGGCGCCAACGTAATCGCCTGGCCGACGGCGCGGACGATGTTCGGGAAGAAGAACTGGTCGCCGGAATAGTCGAGCGACATCTGAATGTTCATGAAAGAGGAGACCGCGAACAGCGCCATGCCGGTGAACGCGATCAGGCGGGCATCGAAGCGCTGCATCAGCATCGGCACCAGTGGGATCAGGATCAGCTGCGGCAGGCCGGTCCAGGCCAGCACCTGGCCGATCTGCTCGGCATTGTAGCGCTGCACCTGGCCGAGATAGGCGGGCAGCAGGTAGACCGATCCGAACAGCGCGAAGCCGACGAACACTGACGAGATTGTGCCAAAGCCGAAGCTGCGCTGGGTCAGGAGCCGCAGCCGGAGCAGCGGCTTCTCGACCACAAGCTCGATCCAGACGAACAAGGTCAGGCTGACGGCTGCGATCACCGCGAGCTTGACGATGAAGGGCGAGCCGAACCAGTCGTCCTTGTTGCCTTCCTCGAGCACGGCCTGCAGCGACGACAGGCCGATCGCCATCGTGATGATGCCGAGCCAGTCGCCCTCGCGGAGCAGATGCAGCTGCATCGGCTGGCGTTCGAGCGTGAAATAGAGCGTGATGACCATCACCGCGGTCGGGATCACGTTGACGAAGAAGATGGTCTGCCAGCCATAGTTCTCGGTGAGGTAGCCGCCGATGGTTGGGCCGATCGCCGGGGCAAAGGTCACGGCGAGCGCGAACATCGCCAGCCCAATCGGCTGCTGCGGCTTCGGCAGCTTGGTGAACACCAGCGTGAACGCCATCGGGATCAGCACGCCGCCGAAGTAGCCCTGCAGGCCGCGCATCGCGATCATCGACGGCAGGTCGTGGGTGAAGGCACAGGCGACCGAAAAGATCGCGAACAGCGTGGCGTGTACGATCATGATCTTGCGGAACGAGAACACGCGGCTGAGATAGTCGGTCAGCGGGATCACCACGATCTCGCCGATCAGGTATGAGGTCGAGATCCAGGAGCCATTGTCGACGCCGGTGCCGATGCCGCCCTCGATGTTGAGCAGCGAAGCGTTGGTGATCTGGATGTTCAGGATCGCCATGAAGGCGCCGATCATGGCTGCCAGGATCGAAATCCAGACGGTCACGCTGGCGCGGTTCGGATCGACGGCCGCGGCGCGGGGCGCGGGGGAGGAGAGCGCGAGGTCGGACATGACATCACCTATTTGAACGAGGCGACAGCGAGTTTCGGGGTGGCCTTGGCGTGCGGAGCGTCCTCGGCAGGATGTGAAAGCGTCGCGATGGACGGGATCACGGACATGCCCGGCCGCAGGTCGACGGAAGTTGCGTCAAGCACGATCTTCACCGGGATGCGCTGCACCACCTTGGTGAAGTTGCCGGTGGCGTTGTCAGGCGGCAGCAGCGCGAATTCCTGACCGCTGGCGGGCGCGAGGCTGTCGACATGGCCGCGCACGACCTGACCGGGGAACATGTCGACCTCGATCTCGACCGGCTGGCCCTTGCGGACATTGGTGAGCTGCGTCTCCTTGTAGTTCGCGATCACATAGGCGCCGGTGGCCGGCACCAGCGACATCAGCTGCGTGCCGGCCTGGACGTACTGGCCGGTGCGCAGCGTGCGGTTGCCGACCACGCCGTCAATCGGCGCGGTGATGGTGGTGTAGCTGAGATTGAGCTCTGCCTGGTGTTGCAGGGCGGTGGCCCGTCCCAACGCCGCGACCGCCTGGGCGATGTCGGCCTTGAGCAGTTCCACCTGGCGCTGGGCGGAGGCGAGGTTCGCGGTGTCCCGAGCGATCGCCGCCTGCGCGCTGGCGTAGCGCGACTGCGCCTGCTGCGCGTTCTGCACGCTGCCGTAGCCGGTGCCGGCGAGGTCGGTGTAGCGCTTGTTCTCCTGCTCGGCGAAAGTCTGCGTTGCGGTGTCGACATCGAGCGTCGCACGGGCCGCTTCGATCACGGAATGCTGCACGTCGAGCTGCGCGCGCTTGCTGGTGATCGCAGCTTCAGCGGCGGCGACGTCGGCCTTCGACTGATCGAGCGCGACCTTGAAATCGCGCTCATCGATCCGCGCCAGCATCTGGCCGGCGTGCACGCGCTCATTGTCGCCGACCAGCACCGCGCTGAGATAGCCGGAGACCTTGGGCGCGATGGTCGTGTTGTCGGCCTTCACATAGGCGTCGTCGGTCGAGATCTGAAAGCGGCCGACCGTCCAGTAATCCCAGCCATACCAGACGCCGCCCGCGACAAGGGCGAGAGCTGCGCCGGTCAGCAGCAGACGGCGAAGCTTGCCTTTGGCGGCAGGGGCCTTCCCGGCCACCGGAGGTGTGATCAACTGCTTGGCGGTCTCGGCCGGAACCTGGCTCTCGGCCTTGAATGATGTCTCATGCTGGCTCATGGCGGCGCTCCTGATCCGTTCTATCCCGTTGTAAAATCTTGCCGATTTCAGCGGCGGCCGGCGGGTTAATTAGGAAACTTGATATTTTCCAAAATAGCGCCCATATTGGGGCTGTCAATAGAATGACAGGCATCATCTAAAAGCATGGCTCGGATCGACCGATGAACGGAAACGGCAAAGGTCAGGCAGGACCTCAGGCAGGACAAAGCGCGGCGGCACCGGAGCGGCGCGGCCGCGGGCGGCCGCAGCTTCGTTCCGATGACGAGACGCGCGCGCTGATCTATGAGGCCGCGCGGCGTGAGTTCTCGGAACGTGGCTTCGCTGCGGCCAACATCGCCGACGTGGCCTGCCGCGCCGGCGTCTCCACCAAGACACTCTATCGGCTGATCCCGACCAAGCTCACGCTGTTCGAAGGCATGGTGACGGACAGGGTGGACCGGTTCCTGTCCATCGTGAATCTCGGCGCCTGCGACGGCCGCAATATTGCGGCGGCGCTGGAGGCCGCCTTGCTGAGCTGCGCCGAGCTCATTCTCGATGGCGAGGTGATCGCGCTGCAACGGATCATCCTGGCCGAGAGCGACAAATTCCCCGACATTGCCGAGACCTTCTACGAAAAGGCCATGCAGCGCACCGTCGCCGCGCTGGCGAATTGGCTTGGCGTGCAGCAGAGGCGGGGGCGGATCGTATTGGACGATGCCGAGACTGCCGCCGGCATGCTGCTCGGCATGCTCGTGTTCAAGCCGCAGCGCGACGTCATGTTCGGGCACAAGCCGCCGCCGGCACGCAGCGAGATCGAGGCGCGCGCCAGGGCCTGCGCGGCGCTCTTCCTGTCAGGATGCGCGGTGCCGGCCGGCCAGACCAGCAAGCAGAGTGGAGACGCGTGATGCCGGAGCCGGTGCCGACCTACACCGTCGAGGCGCAGATTTCGCGCGACGACCAGGCCAAATGCCAGGACGTGCTGACGCGCTGGATGGCGGCGCTCAATCGCTACGACGCCGCAGCCATGGATGCGCTGATGCACTTCCCGCATGTGCGGATCGCGGGCGGCGTGGTCACGGTCTATCAGCAGGGCGGCAGCAATCCGATGGACCTGTTCGAGCGGCTGCGCAAACAGGACGGCTGGCACCACAGCGCATGGAACGAGACGACGCTCGTGCAGTCCTCGCCGGCGAAAGCCCATTACGCCGTTCGCTACACGCGTTATCGCGATGACGGATCGATCATCGGGGTCTACGATTCGCTTTACGTGCTGAGCCTGCTCGACGGCGCCTGGAAGATCCAGAGCCGCTCGAGCTTCGGGCCTTGAGCAGGCCGCGCTACTTTGGCGTTACTTGGCCGCCGCCGATGCAGGCGGCTGGGCCAGCACCTGGCGGATCATCCGGGCCAGATCGGATTTGCGATAGGGCTTCGGCAACAGCGTCACATCAGGGTCGAGACGGCCGTGATGGATGATCGCGTCCTCGGTGTAGCCGGACGTGAAGAGCACGCGCACTGACGGCAGCTTCGCGATCACGGCATCGGCCACCTGCCGGCCGTTCATGCCGCCGGACATGATGACATCGGTGAACAGCACGTCGCAGACGAACCCGTTTTCGACTGCAGCCAACGCTTCCGGGCCGTTGGCGGTGACCATCGTGTGGTAGCCAAGCTGCTCTAGCTGGGCGCTGACGTAGTTGCGGACCAGCGGATCGTCCTCGACGACCAGGATGGATTCCTGGCCGCCCCGCGTGTCGACCAGAGGAGCCGGCTCGACGTCGACCATGTCGCCGCTGCTGCGCGGCAGATAGAGCTTGATCGACGTGCCGTGGCCCTCTTCGGAATAGATCTTGAGGTGGCCGTCGGACTGCTTGATGAAGCCGTAGACCATGCTGAGCCCAAGCCCGGTGCCCTTGCCGGTGTCCTTGGTGGTGAAGAACGGTTCGAACACTTTTTCGCGGATCCCCTCCGGGATGCCGGCGCCGGTGTCGCTGACCGCGACCATCACATATTCGCCCGCCCGCGCATCGAGATTGGCGGCGGCATAAACCTCGTCGAGGATGACGTTGCTGGTCTCCAGCATCAGCTTGCCGCCATCGGGCATCGCATCGCGGGCATTGAGGGCGAGATTGAGCAGCGCGGTCGACATGTGGTTGGGGTCGATGAAGGCCGGCCAGGCGTCGGGCTCGAGCGCGGTATCGATTTCGATCTGCTCGCCGAGCGAGGGGCGCAGCAGCCGCGCGGTGTCCTGCACCAGCGTGTTGAGGTCAGCTTCACGCGGTTGCAGCGGTTGCTGCCGCGAGAACGCCAGCAAATGCTTGGTCACCTCGGCGCCGCGAAATGCCGCGTCGCTGATCATTTTCGTCACTGATGAAAGCGCGGCATCGTGCTCCACGGCCTCGGCGAGGATGTCGATCAGGCCAGTGATGACGGTCAGGATGTTGTTGAAGTCGTGCGCGATGCCGCCGGTGAGGTGCCCGACAGCCTCCATCTTCTGCACCTGGCGCAGCTTCTGCTCGGCTTCGAGCTGTTCGCGGGCGGCCTCGACCTCGCGGGCGCGCATGAAGATTTCCGCTTCCATCTGCTCGGTGCGCTCGCGCAGCAGGTCTGTCAGCTTGTCCTGCTCGACGCCGCGCTGCTTCAACTGGATGAAGCTGGTGACGTCCTCGACCCGATGGATGATGTAGGTGAACTGCCCGCTCGGCCCGAGCACCGGCGAATTGCGCGGGCTCCAGTAACGTTCCTCGAAGCCGCCGCCCTCCGAGTCGGGCTTGCGGATATCGTATTTCTGCACCGACATGGTGTCGGGGCGGCGGAACTGCACCACGCGCTCGAGCGAGGCGCGCAGGTTCCGCACGCCGTCGGCGGCCGGATCGTCCGGATTATCGGGAAAGACCTCGAACAGCCCGCGCCCAAGGATCGCGGCGCGCTCGGTCTTGGTGGCACGCAGATAGGCGTCGCTTACTGCCACGATGCGGAAGTCGGGCTGGGTCAGCACCAGATAGAGGCCGGGCGCCGCCTCGAATAACGCCTTGAAGTCAGGCATCGGCGGGGACTGGTTCTGCAGTTCATCCTCCCTTGGGGGATACGGTCAGGTGGCCGCACTCAAGATGTGACATGCGCCTCGCGGAACTTCAATGCCTAACATACGGCGCCACCTCGTTTTTCTCGATCGCGCGTGCATCGCGGCAACGCGCGGCACTAGCGCGAATTCGGCAGATAGCGCCAGCCCTCCTTGCCGAGGAAGTCCAGCATGGCCTGCGCGGGCGGCAGCAGGATCTTGTCGACGCGCCTGATTGCGTGCCACTGCCTGACGATCGGCAGGCCCTTCACCTTGAGCACCACCAGCCGGCCGTCCTCGAGTTCGTGGAACACCGTGTGCTGGGAGATGAAGGCGATGCCGAGCCCGGCCATGACGGCCTGCTTGATGGTCTCGTTGCTGTCCATCGCCATGCCGAGCTTCGGCTCCAGTCCGACCCGCTCGAAATATTGCTGCATCAGCATCCGCGTGCCCGATCCCTGCTCGCGGGTGATGAAGGTCTCGTTGGCGAGCTCCGATGTGGCGACGTGCCGTCGCCGCGCCAGCCGATGATCGGGCGCGGCGATGATGAAGTGCGGATGCCGGCCGAGCGGCTTCATCTCGACCTCGACATCGGCCGGCGGCCGGCCCATCACCGCGATGTCGAGATCGTAGCCGCGCAGCGCGTCGCGGATCTCCTCGCGGTTGCCGATCCTGAGCGTGACCTCGATCTTGGGAAAGCGGCGCGAGAACGCCGCGATCGCGAACGGCACGAAGTATTTCGCGGTCGAGACCGCGCCCATCGCGACGCGGCCGCCGCTGCGGCCTGCGATCATGTCGAGCGACTGCTCGCAGTCCTTGAGCGCCGCCTCGATCCGCTCGACCAGCGTCAACACATGCGCGCCGGCATCGGTCAGCGCCATGCCGTCGCCGGTGCGCTGGATCAGCGGCAATCCCGCGAGCGCCTGCAGGTTGCGGAGCTGCAGCGTCACCGCCGGCTGCGTCAGGTTGAGCTGGTTGGCCGCCGACGTGATCGAGCCGGCGCCGTGCACGGTGGACAGCGCACGCAGCTGGCGGATGGTGAGGTCCCGCGAGAAGTTCCCGGCCACGACAAGCTCCATAAGAAATACTTTGCCCGGACCAAAGATAATAAAATTTCCCTAATTCGGCAAATCGCGCGTTGATACGGCGAAGGCGACTCCCTGTGGTCGCCTCTCGACACCTCGGGACAGAGGGCGATCAAAGGGAGAGGCCGGTGGAGATTCGTCCTGCATTGCATGCCCATCTGGAGTGGCCGACGCAGCACAACCCGTTGCGTGCCGCGACCGTTGCGGTGATCGAAGCCCTTGCCGGTGCCGCGATCGAGCTCTCGCGCATCATCGCCGCCGGATCGCTCGCCGGGATCGGCGGGGAGAGCGGCGGCGTCAATCCCGACGGCGATCGCCAGAAGACCATCGACATCGTCGCCGACCGCCTGATGCGCGACGCGCTGCGCACTGCGCCGGTCGCCGCGGTGCTGTCGGAGGAGGTCGAGCTGCCGGAGACGCTCGATCCCGATGCGCCGCTCTGTGTCGCGATCGATCCGCTCGATGGATCCGCGAATCTCGAAAACAATATCTCGATCGGCACGATCTTCTCGATCCGGCCCAAGGGAAACGACCTCATCTCGACCTTCTTCGAGCCCGGCACGGCGCAGTGTGCCGCCGGCTGCTTCATCTACGGTCCGCAGACCGTGCTGGTGCTGGCGCTCGACCAGTGCGTCGACTGCTTCACGCTGGACCCGCGAACCGGCGAGTTCGTGCTGACGGCGCGTGACCTGCGGGTGCCGCAGGATGCCTCGGAGTTCGCCATCAATGCCTCGAACCGGCGGCACTGGAGCGGCCCGGTGCGCAGCTACATCGACGAGTGCCTCGCCGGGGTGAACGGCGAGCGCGGGCGGGACTACAACATGCGCTGGATCGGCTCGCTGGTGGCGGAAGCCTACCGCATCTTGATGCGCGGCGGCGTGTTCCTGTATCCGGCGGATGCGCGCCAGGGCTACCGCGAAGGCCGGCTGCGCCTGCTGTATGAGGCGCATCCGATCGCGCTGATCATGGAATGGGCGGGCGGCGCCGCGTCGAGCGGGCGGTCGCGCATTCTCGAACTCTCGGCACGTACGCCGCATCAGCGCGTGCCCCTGATCATGGGATCGGCGCGCGCCGTGCGCGACGTCGATGCGATCCACCTGACCGTCGAGCCGTTGTTCGAGAGCAGCGATGCCCCGCTGTTCGCGCGGCGCGGCCTGTTCCGCTGAGGGGGAGCGCATGTCTCGTCGACATCCCATCATCTCGATCACCGGCTCCTCGGGCGCCGGCACCACCTCGGTGAAGAAGACGTTCGAGAACATCTTCCGCCGCGAGAATGTGGTCGCGGCCTACATCGAGGGCGACGCATTCCACCGCTACGACCGCGCCGAGATGCGCAGCCAGATGCTGGAGAAGGCCGAGCGCGGCGACAAGCATTTCAGCCATTTCAGCCCCGAGACCAATTTGTTCGAGGAACTGGAGAAGCTGTTCAGCGACTATGCCGAGACCGGCACCGGAACGACGCGGCACTATGTCCACGACGAAGAGGAATCCCGACTCTACGGCGCCAAGCCCGGCACCTTCACCAAGTGGGAGCCGCTGCCGGAGAATTCCGACCTGCTGTTCTATGAGGGCCTGCATGGCGCCGTGGTCACCGACAAGGTGAACGTCGCGCAGCACGCTGACCTCAAGATCGGCGTCGTGCCGGTCATCAATCTCGAATGGATCCAGAAGCTGCATCGCGATCGCAGCCATCGCGGCTACTCCACTGAGGCCGTGACCGACACCATCCTGCGCCGCATGCCTGACTATGTGAACTACATCTGCCCGCAGTTCAGCGAAACCGACATCAATTTCCAGCGTGTGCCGACGGTCGATACATCGAATCCGTTCATCGCGCGCTGGATCCCGACGCCGGATGAATCGATGGTCGTGATCCGGCTGAAGAACCCGCGCGGCATCGATTTTCCCTATCTGCTCTCGATGATCCCGAACAGCTTCATGTCGCGCGCCAACTCGATCGTGATTCATGGCGCCAAGCTGGACCTGGCGATGCAGCTCATCCTCACCCCGCTGATCCTGCAACTGATCGAACGAAAGAGGCGAACGATATGACCGCACTTGCGTCCGTTGCCAACCGGCCCGACGTCAGCCATGACGAGATGGCCAACGCCATCCGCTTCCTCACCATCGACGCGGTGGAACAGGCGAAATCCGGCCATCCCGGCATGCCGATGGGTATGGCCGATGTCGCGACCGTGCTGTTCACCGACTTCCTGAAGTTCGACCCGGCCGATCCGGCCTGGCCCGACCGCGACCGCTTCGTGCTGTCGGCAGGTCACGGCTCGATGCTGCTCTACGCGCTGCTCTATTTGACGGGCTACGAGAGCATGACGCTCGATCAGCTCAAGGCCTTCAGGCAGTGGGGATCGAAAACCCCGGGCCATCCCGAATACGGGCACACGCCGGGGGTCGAGACCACGACCGGGCCGCTCGGGCAGGGGATTGCGACCGCGGTCGGCATGGCGCTCGCCGAGCGCTTGATAAACGCCCGCTTTGGCGACGAGCTGGTCGACCATTACACCTATGTGATCGCCGGCGATGGCTGCCTGATGGAGGGCCTCAGCCATGAGGCGATCTCGCTCGCCGGCCATTTGCGGCTGAACCGGCTGATCGTGCTGTTCGACGACAACCACATCTCGATCGACGGCGCCACCTCGCTGTCCTGCTCGGACGACCAGACGGCGCGGTTTGGGGCCAGCGGCTGGAACGTCTGCCGCATCGACGGCCACGATCCGCAGGCCATCTCTGCAGCGATCAGGCAGGCGCGGTCGAGCGATCGTCCGTCGCTGATCGCCTGCCGCACCGTGATCGGGTTCGGTGCGCCGAACCGGCAGGGCAGTGAGAAAGTGCATGGCGCGCCGCTCGGCACCGATGAGGTGGCGAAGACCCGCAGCGCGCTGCGCTGGCCGTATCCGGCATTCGAAATCCCCGACGCGGTGCTGGCCGAGTGGCGCGAGCTCGGCGGCCGCGGCCGCGACGCGCGGCGGGCCTGGATCGAGCGCTCGCGCAGCGCCTGCAAGGCCGACACGGGCGTGCGGTCTGCGTTCCACGACGCGCTGAACCGGAAATTGCCCTGCGCCTATACCAAGGCGATGGCCAAGCTTGTGGAACGGTTTGCGACCGAGCGGCCGAAGCTCGCCACGCGGCAGGCCTCGCAGCAGGTCATCGACGTCATCGCCGAGGCCTTGCCGAACCTGCTGGGCGGCTCCGCCGACCTCACGCACTCCAACCTCACGCTGGCGAAGTCGCAGGTTTCGGTGCGGCCGGAGACGCTCGACGGCAGCTATATCCATTATGGCATCCGCGAGCACGGCATGGCCGCGGCGATGAACGGCATCGCGCTGCATGGCGGGTTCATTCCCTATGGCGGCACCTTTCTCAGCTTCGCCGATTACAGCCGGCCGGCAATCCGTCTTGCGGCGCTGATGGGGATCCGCGTCATCCATGTGATGACCCACGATTCGATCGGGCTCGGCGAAGACGGGCCGACGCATCAGCCGGTCGAGCATCTGGCGGCGCTGCGGGCGATCCCGAACCTGCTGGTGTTCCGCCCCGTCGATGCAGTGGAGACGGCGGAAGCCTGGGACTGCGCGTTGAAGGCGGAGACCTCGCCGTCGATCCTCTGCCTGTCGCGGCAGGCGCTGCCGACGGTCCGCGACGATATCAAGGACAACCAGGTCGCGCTCGGCGCCTACGTTCTCGTCGAGCCGGCCTTCGGGCGTGACGTCACCCTGATTGCAACGGGTTCGGAGGTGGCGATCGCGCTCGAAGCCGCAAAGCTGCTGGCGGAAGACGGAGTACAGGCCGCGGTCGTCTCGGCCCCGTGCTTCGAGCTGTTCCGCCAGCAGCCGAGCGGCTATCGCGCCAAGGTGCTGGGCGACGCCCCGCGCGTCGGTGTGGAGGCCGCAGTCGAAGGCGACTGGGCGCGCTGGCTCGGCGACGACGGGGCGTTCGTCGGCATGACCGGCTTCGGTGCCTCCGCGCCGGCCGACGTGCTCTACCGCGAATTCGGCATCACGCCTGCGGCAGTTGCCGCGGCGGCAAAGCAACTCAAGCAACGAGCGAATTGAAAGGAGGACGCCATTATGGCGCGGATCACACTGAGGCAATTGCTGGACCACGCCGCCGAACGCGGCTACGGCGTGCCGGCCTTCAACATCAACAATATGGAGCAGGGCCTCGCCATCATGGAGGCGGCGGCCGCCTGCGATGCGCCGGTTATCATCCAGGCCTCGCGCGGCGCGCGGTCCTATGCCAACGACATCATGCTGGCGAAGATGATCGACGCGCTGGAGGAGATGTATCCGCAGATCCCGCTCTGCCTGCATCTCGACCACGGCAACGAGGAGGCGACCTGCGCCACCGCGATCCGCTACGGCTTCACCTCGGTCATGATGGACGGCTCGCTGAAAGCCGACGCCAAGACCGCGGCCGACTACGACTACAATGTCGATATCACCCGCCGGGTGGTCGAGATGGCGCACTGGGTCGGTGCGTCGGTCGAAGGCGAACTCGGCGTGCTCGGCTCGCTCGAACATGGCGGCGGCGAGCAGGAGGACGGTCACGGCGTCGAAGGCAAGCTGAGCCATGACCAGCTGCTCACCGATCCCGACCAGGCGGTCGATTTTGTCCGCGTCACCAAGGTCGATGCGCTGGCGATCGCGATGGGCACTTCGCACGGCGCCTACAAGTTCACGCGCCGCCCCGACGGCGAGATCCTGGCGATGCGCGTGGTCGAGGAGATCCACACCCGGCTGCCGAACACGCACCTCGTGATGCATGGCTCGTCCTCGGTGCCGCAGCCGCTGCAGGATATGTTCAACCAGTTCGGCGGCGAGATGCCGCAGACCTGGGGCGTGCCGGTCGAGGAGATCGTCCGCGGCATCAAGCACGGCGTGCGCAAGGTCAACATCGACACCGATTGCCGGCTGGCGATGGCCGCGGCCTTCCGCAAGGTCGCGGTGCAGTCGAAGAGCGAGTTCGATCCGCGCAAATTCCTGAAGCCCGCGATGGATGCGCTGCGCGAACTCTGCCGTGACCGCTTCGAGCAATTCGGCACGGCCGGCAATGCCGCCCGGATCAAGGTGGTGGCACTGCCCGAGATGGCCCGTCGCTACCGCGCCGGCGCGCTCGATCCGCAGATTGGAAAGATGACCCAGGCCGCCTGAGCAAATGGCGGCGAACGACAGGAGATTTTGATGAATATTCAGCAGTCGATCACGGTGCGTGGCAAGGATCGCTACAAGTCCGGCGTGATGGAATACAAGCGGATGGGCTATTGGGAGCCGAACTACGAGCCCAAGGACACCGACGTGATCGCGCTGTTCCGCGTCACGCCGCAGGACGGCGTCGATCCGACCGAGGCCTGCGCGGCGGTGGCGGGCGAATCCTCGACCGCGACCTGGACCGTAGTGTGGACCGACCGGCTGACCGCCGCGGAGAAATACCGGGCGAAGTGCTATCGCGTCGATCCGGTGCCGAACTCGCCGGGCAGCTACTTCGCCTATATCGCCTACGACCTCGATTTGTTCGAGCCGGGCTCGATCTCGAACCTGACGGCGTCGATCATCGGCAACGTGTTCGGCTTCAAGCCGCTGAAGGCGCTGCGGCTCGAGGATATGCGGCTGCCCGTCGCCTATGTGAAGACATTCCAGGGCCCGGCAACTGGCATCGTGGTGGAGCGCGAGCGGCTCGACAAGTTCGGCCGTCCGTTGCTCGGCGCCACCGTGAAGCCGAAGCTCGGCCTGTCCGGCCGCAACTACGGCCGTGTTGTCTATGAAGCCTTGAGAGGCGGGCTCGACTTCACCAAGGACGACGAGAACATCAACTCGCAGCCCTTCATGCACTGGCGTGAGCGCTTCCTGTACTGCATGGAGGCGGTCAATCGCGCCCAGGCCGCCACCGGCGAGATCAAGGGCACTTATCTCAACGTCACCGCGGCGACCATGGAGGATATGTACGAGCGCGCCGAATATGCCCACGAGCTCGGCTCCAACATCGTCATGATCGATCTTGTGATCGGCTACACCGCGATCCAGTCGATGGCGAAGTGGGCGCGCAGGAACAACATGATCCTGCATCTGCACCGCGCCGGCCACTCCACCTATACGCGGCAGCGCAGCCACGGCGTCTCGTTCCGGGTGATCGCGAAGTGGATGCGGCTGGCCGGCGTCGATCATATTCATGCCGGCACGGTGGTCGGCAAGCTCGAAGGCGATCCGAACACCACGCGCGGCTACTACGACATCTGCCGCGAGGACTTCAATCCGATGCAGCTCGAGCACGGCGTGTTCTTCGATCAGAACTGGGCGAGCCTCAACAAGCTGATGCCGGTGGCCTCCGGCGGCATTCATGCGGGCCAGATGCACCAGCTGCTCGATCTGCTCGGTGAGGACGTCGTGCTGCAGTTCGGCGGCGGCACGATCGGCCACCCCCGCGGCATCCAGGCCGGCGCGATCGCCAACCGCGTCGCGCTGGAAGCGATGGTCCTCGCCCGCAACGAGGGGCGCGACTACGTCCATGAAGGACCGGAGATCCTGGCCAAGGCGGCGCAGACCTGCACGCCGCTGCGCGAGGCGCTCGATGTCTGGAAGGACGTCACCTTCAACTATGAGTCGACGGATGCCCCCGATTTCGTTCCCACGCCGAGCTTGGCGGTTTGACAGGAGATTCTGATGCGCGTGACCCAAGGCTGCTTTTCGTTCCTGCCCGATCTCACCGACGAGCAGATCGCCGCACAGGTGCAATACTGCCTCGACAAGGGCTGGGCGGTGAACATCGAGTTCACCGACGATCCGCATCCCCGCAACACCTATTGGGAGATGTGGGGGTTGCCGATGTTCGACCTGCGCGATGCGGCAGGGATCATGAAGGAGCTCGCCGACTGCCGGCGGGTCTATGGCGACCGCTACATCCGGATCTCCGGTTTCGATTCCGGCCACGGCTGGGAGTCCGTTCGCATCTCCTTCATCGTCAACCGGCCGCGCGAGGAGCCGGGCTTCCGGCTCGACCGCCAGGAGGCTGCCGGACGCAACCTCCGCTACGCGACGCGTTCCTATGCGGCGACGCGCCCCGAGGGCGAACGCTACACCGACCAGTGACCGCGTCCGGCCAGTAAACCAGGCGGATTGCTCCCTCGACCGTCCTGGTCCGGATGCACTTCTCCGTCGCCGCCGCCGCGGCGACGGAGCCTTTTTCGAAGCGAGAGGATGATGACCCAAGCGCAAGAACAACTCGGCGAACAAATCCGCGAGACGCCGCTCGCAACCATCGACATCCGGCATGAATTCGCCGACCTCGGCATCGGCGACGTGCTCGACCAGCTTGATTCCGAACTGATCGGCCTCAAGCCGGTGAAGACCCGCATCCGCGAGATCGCCTCGCTGCTGCTGGTCGAACGTATCCGGCAGAAGATGGCGTTGGCGACGACGTTTCCGACCCTGCACATGTCGTTCACCGGCAATCCCGGCACCGGCAAGACCACGGTCGCGCTCAGGATGGCCGGCATCCTGCACAAGCTCGGCTTCGTGCGCCGCGGCCACGTCATCAGCGTCACGCGCGACGACCTCGTCGGGCAATATATCGGCCACACCGCGCCGAAGACCAAGGAGATACTGAAGAAGGCGATGGGCGGCGTGCTGTTCATCGACGAGGCCTATTATCTCTACCGCCCCGAAAACGAGCGCGACTACGGCCAGGAGGCGATCGAGATCCTGCTGCAGATCATGGAACAGCAGCGCGAGGATCTGGTGGTGATCCTGGCCGGCTATGGCGACCGCATGGAGAAGTTCTTCCAGAGCAATCCGGGCTTCCGCTCACGTATCGCCCATCACATCGACTTTCCGGATTATTCGGACGGCGAGCTGCTCTGGATCGCCGAATTGATGTTGCAGCAGCAGAATTATCGCTTGTCTCCGGAAGCACGCGAGGCCTTCATCCGCTACATCGCCGTGCGCAAGGAACAGCCGCTGTTCTCCAATGCGCGCTCGATCCGCAACGCGCTCGACCGCATCCGGCTGCGCCAGGCCAACCGGATCGTGGCAAAGCTCGACCGCACGCTGACGGCCGACGACGTGATGTCGATCGAGGCCGGCGACGTGCTTGCCAGCCGCGTGTTCAGCAAAGAAGCCGGTGCAGCGGGCGAGGGACGATGAATCAGGCGCTCGCAGTGATCCGAAGGACCGGGATGCGCGACATCATTGCGGGCGCCCGTGCATTGATCTTCGACGTCGATGGCACGCTGGCCGAAACCGAGGAGGTGCACCGCCGCGCCTTCAACGAGGCGTTTGCCGAGGCAGGCCTCGACTGGTTCTGGGATCAGGTCACCTACGCGCGGCTGCTCCGCGTCGCCGGAGGCAAGGAGCGCATCCGCGCGTTCGACCAACGCAACGCGATGCCGGCGCTGACATTTGCCGATATCGCCGACCTGCACCGGATCAAGACCGCGCGCTACGCCGCGCTGATAGCGGCGGGCGGCTGCCCGCTGCGGCCGGGCGTGAGAGCATTCCTCGGCGGTGCGCGCCGCCGCGGCCAGCGGCTGGCGATTGCGACCACGACCTCGCATGGCAACATCGATGCGCTGCTCTCGGTCGCGCTGGGGCTCGGCTGGACCGGTCTGTTCGAGACGATCGTTGCCGGCGACGACGTTCCGCGCAAGAAGCCGGCGCCCGACGTTTATGTCGAGGCCCTGACCCGGCTTGGACTGGCGCCGGCGGACTGCATCGCCATCGAGGATTCCGGCAACGGCCTCGTTGCCGCGTCGCACGCGGGCATCCCCGTGGTCATCACCCGAAGCGCGTATTTCGCTGATGACGATTTCGCGGAGGCGCTGCTCGTCGTCGACGACCTCTCGGTGATCGACAAGTAGGGTCGGCGCCGTGTCGTTCGGGTCGGTCTGCCCGGTACAGGTCACAAACAATGTGACTAGTCGGCGCATTTCTTCCGTGGAATAGTACCGAAGTACCCCGCAAGAGGGTCGCCCTGCGCTGCCACACCACCTTGAACGCTGGTGGAGGGCGCACACGAATGAGCTTGGGAGACCGCGCCTCATGATGCCTGAATCCACCGTTGCGCCCCCTTCAATTCCTTCTCTCGCAGGCGAGTGAAGCCGGCCGGTGCCGCGTGGACGGGCGATCGGCGCGACGCGAGGGATGGTGGTGCCAGTCATGGGCTGCATCGACTTTTTCCGCAATAAATCACCCTGACGGCGGCGCGGATGCTGCTGCCGAGAGGTGGTATGACATATAACACGCTCGTCATGGTTGATACGCCATTGGCTGCAGCGCGGCACCAATCAAAGAAGGGGAGTGACGCATGTTCAGATTGAAGGTCTCGTTGATCGCGCTGGCGCTGGCAGGTCTCACCGCGGCCGCGCCGGACGCCCGCGCCCAGAGCAAGCCGACCATCGGCATCGCAATGCCGACCAAATCCTCGGCACGCTGGATCGACGACGGCAACAACATGGTCAAGGTGCTGAAGGAACGCGGCTACGGGACCGACCTGCAATATGCCGACGACGACATCCCGAACCAGCTCTCCCAGGTCGAGAACATGGTGACCAAGGGCGCCAAGGTGCTGGTCATCGCGGCGATCGACGGCACCACGCTGTCCGACGTGCTGAAGCAGGCCAAGGCCCAGGGCATCACGGTGATCGCCTATGACCGCCTGATCCGGGACACGCCAAATGTGGACTATTACGCGACCTTCGACAATTTCCAGGTCGGCGTGCTGCAGGCGCAGTCGATCGAGACCGCGCTCGGGCTGAAGGACGGCAAGGGGCCGTTCAACATCGAGCTGTTCGGCGGCTCGCCCGACGACAACAACGCCTACTTCTTCTACGACGGCGCGATGTCGGTGCTGAAGCCCTATATCGACAGCGGCAAGCTTGTGGTTGCGAGCGGCCAGACGGGCATGGGCAAGGTCGCAACCCTGCGCTGGGACGGCGCGACCGCGCAGGCCCGCATGGACAATCTGCTCAGCGCCTTCTACGGCAAGAGGCGCGTCGATGCGGTGCTGTCGCCGTATGACGGCCTGTCGATCGGCATCATCTCCTCGCTGAAGGGCGTCGGCTACGGCAGCAAGGACCAGCCGATGCCGTTCGTCAGCGGCCAGGATGCCGAGGTGCCCTCGATCAAGGCGATGCTGCGCGGCGAGCAATACTCGACCATCTTCAAGGACACCCGCGATCTCGCCAAGGTCACGGCCGACATGGTCGATGCCGTGCTGAGCAAGAAGGAGGTCAGCGTCAACGACACCAAGACCTACAACAACGGGGTCAAGGTGGTTCCGTCCTATCTGCTCAAGCCGGTCGTGGTGGATAAGACCAATTGGGAGAAAGTCCTGATTGACAGCGGCTACTACAAGCGCTCGCAATTCGACTAAGCTTGAGAGGCGGGTGAGCGGCGGCTGATAGCGCCGAGACCGATCGACGCTGCGGGACACGATTTGATGACGGCGATGCTTGAGATGCGAGACGTCAGCAAGAGCTTTGCCGGCGTGCAGGCATTGCGCGACGTCAATTTCACCGTGGAGGCCGGACAGATCCATGCCCTGGTCGGCGAGAATGGGGCCGGCAAGTCGACCCTGATGAAGGTGCTGAGCGGGGTCTATCCCGCCGGCGGCTATGAAGGGTCGATCCTGTTCGACGGCGAGGAGCGCCGGTTCCGCGACATCAACGACTCCGAGGCGCTGGGGATCATCATCATCCACCAGGAGCTAGCGCTGATCCCGCTGATGTCGATCGCCGAGAACATCTTCCTGTCGCGCGCGCCGTCGCGGTTCGGGGTGATCGACCGCGATGCGGTGTACCGGCGGACCGCCGAGCTGCTGACCCAGGTCGGCCTGCGGGAATCGCCTGATACCCTGGTCACCGATCTCGGCGTCGGCAAGCAGCAGCTCGTCGAGATCGTCAAGGCGCTGTCGAAGCAGGTGCGCCTCCTGATCCTGGACGAGCCGACCGCGAGCCTCAACGAGGCCGACAGTGCCGCGCTGCTGGACCGGTTGCTGGCGTTCCGCGAGCAGGGCATCGCCTCGATCCTGATTTCGCACAAGCTGAACGAGGTCGCACACGTCGCCGACCGGATCACGGTGCTGCGCGACGGCCGCACCGTCGACAGCCTCGATTGCCGGATAGAGCAGGTCGACGAGGACCGGATCATCCGCAGCATGGTCAACCGCGATCTCGCGCATCGCTTCCCCGAGCGGAAGGTCGCGATCGGCGATCCCGTGATGACGGTGGAGAACTGGTCGGTGTATCACCCGCTGCACACCGCCAGGCAGGTGATCAAGAACGTCGATTTCAAGGTGCGCCGCGGCGAGGTGGTCGGCATTGCCGGCCTGATGGGCGCTGGCCGCACCGAGTTCGCCATGAGCCTGTTCGGCCGGGCCTGGGGCTACAATATCTCCGGCAGGATCGGCCTCAATGGACGCGATGCCAACCTTGCCAGCGTGCCGGCGGCGATCGATGCCGGGCTCGCCTATGTCACCGAGGACCGCAAGCAGCTCGGGTTGCTTCTCGCCGACGACGTCCGCAAGAACGTGACGTTGGCGAGCCTTCGCCAGGTGTCGGATCGTGGCGTGATCGACGATGTGGTCGAGCTGAAGGCCGCCAGCGACTACCGCAACCGGATGCGGATCCGCTGCTCCGACGTCTATCAGGAGGCCGGGCAGCTCTCCGGCGGCAACCAGCAGAAGGTGGTGCTGTCGAAATGGCTGATGACCGATCCGCAGGTGCTGTTGCTGGACGAGCCGACCCGCGGCATCGACGTCGGGGCAAAATACGAGATTTATTGTATCATCAACGAGCTCGCGGAGGCCGGCAAGGGGGTCGTGGTGATCTCGTCGGAGATGCCGGAATTGCTCGGCATCTGCGACCGGATTTGCGTGATGAACGACGGCGCCTTCGTCGGCGAGTTTGCGAAGGACGACGCGACGCAGGAGAAGATCATGCGCGCCATCATGCGCAATGTCAGGATGTCCGGAACCGGCGCCCATAGAGGCGAGGTCCGGGCGGGAGACGGAGCACAATGACCGACAAGACGGTATCACTTCCCGAGACCCCCAAGCATTCCGGCTTCATCAAGAACAATCTGCGCAACTACGGCATGCTGCTGTCGCTGCTCGCGATCATGCTGTTCTTCGAGATCGTGACCGACGGCACGCTGTTGCAGCCGGTCAACCTCACCAATCTCGTGCTGCAGAACAGCTACATCGTGATCATGGCGCTCGGCATGCTGCTCGTGATCGTCACCGGGCATATCGACCTGTCGGTCGGCTCGGTCGCGGGATTCGTCGGCGCGGTCGCGGCGGTGCTGATGGTGAGCTACCATGTCGATTACCCGACCGCCTTCATCGTCTGTCTGCTGGTCGGGGCCGCGATCGGCGCGGCGCAGGGTTACTGGGTCGCCTATTTCAAGATTCCGTCCTTCATCGTGACGCTGGCGGGCATGCTGGTGTTCAAGGGCCTTGCGCTCGCGGTCCTGCAGGGCCGGTCGGTCGGGCCGTTTCCGCCGACCTTCCAGAAGCTGTCGTCGGGCTTCATCCCCGAGCTGTTTCCGAGCGCCGGCACGCTCTATCCGACCTCGCTTCTGATCGGTGTCGTGCTGGCATTCGCGCTGGTATGGGCGAGCGCCAAGAGCCGGGCGCGCGAGCAGTCGCACGGCATCGAGGTCGAGCCCTACGCGTTCTTCGTGGCCAAGAGCATCGCGCTGGCTGGCGCGGTGCTCTATTTCACCTATCTGATCGCCTCGTATCGCGGCCTGCCGAACGTGCTCGTCATCATCACGGTCCTGATCGCGCTCTACGGTTTTGTGGCGCGGCGGACGGTGATCGGCCGGCAGATCTATGCCGTCGGCGGCAACGCAAAGGCCGCGAAACTCTCGGGCGTCAAGACCGAACGGCTGACCTTCTTCACCTTCGTCAATATGGGCGTGCTGGCGGCGCTGGCAGGGCTGGTGTTCGCAGCCCGGCTCAACACCGCGACGCCCAAGGCCGGGCTCGGCTTCGAGCTGGACGTGATCGCCGCTTGCTTCATCGGCGGCGCCTCGGCCTATGGCGGCGTCGGCCGGGTCGGCGGCGCGGTGGTCGGTGCCATGATCATGGGGGTGATGAACAACGGCATGTCGATCCTCGGTATAGGCATCGATTATCAGCAAGTGATCAAGGGCCTCGTCCTGCTCGGCGCCGTCTGCATCGATGTCTACAACCAGCGCCGGTGACTGCCACGCAGTCATATTTCCACGATAGGATGCTGGCGCAGTGCAGGAGGAAGCCGCGTGAAACTGTCTCATGCCGATGCGCTGAACATCGGAGACATCCTCGCCGAGGTCGGCCGCAGCGAGATCATGCCGCGGTTCCGCCGCGTGCGGGAGATCGAGGTCCGTACCAAGACATCGGCATTCGACGTGGTCACCGAGGCCGATGAACTCGCCGAGCAGGCGATATCGGCGGCGCTGCTCCGGGCCTTCCCGAACGCGGTTGTGATCGGCGAGGAAGCGACGTCGCGCGACCCGGCCGCGCTCGATCAGGTCGGAACCGCGGAGCTCGCCTTCATCATCGATCCGATCGACGGCACGCGGAACTTCACCTCGAGCCTGCCGCTGTTCTGCACCATGGTGGCTGCGACCATGCGGGGCGAGATCGTGTTCGGTGCGATCCATGATCCCGTCAGCAACGACACGGCATTCGCGCTGCGCGGCGAGGGCGCGTGGCTCGCGATGCCGGATGGCAAGCGGCATGATCTGAAAGTGGCGCCGGCCGTGCCGGTCAAGCAGATGGACGCGGTGGTCGGCGTCAACTTCCTGCCTGAGCCGCTGCGCACGACCGTCGCCGGCAATCTGTCCAGGCTTGGCGCCAGCGCCTGGCTCCGATGCGCCGCGCACGAGTATCGCATGGCGGCGTCCGGCCATTGTCATTTGCTGTTCTACAACAAGCTGATGCCGTGGGATCATGCCGCCGGCTGGCTGTTGCATCGCGAGGCCGGCGGCTACAGCGCGCATTTCGACGGATCGCCGTACAAGCCGGTCAACCTGACGGGCGGCCTGCTCTGCGCGCCCGACGAGGAGAGCTGGCATGCGGCACAGCAGGCGATCCTGACGCCGGCGGGATAGAGGCGGGACGTGCGTTCGGGTGTGCCCATACTCACTGTCGTCCCTGCGGAAGCAGGGACCCATAACCACAGGACTGCATTGTTGAAGAAGGCTGTAGCCCCAGCGCTGCAAGGCAATTGACATTCGTGGTTATGGGTCCCGGGTCGCGCTTCGCTTGCCCGGGACGACGCGGAACGTGTGGCACGGCCAGTGAGTCATACATCCGCATTCTCGCGACATGATTTGTCCGAGCTTCGCGTCTCATTTTGCCGCTCTGAGAACAGAGGGCGCAGGGAAAGCCGGGTGCCGATCGCACCCATGGGCCCTGTGCAACAAAAAAGCACAGGGGTAGGACCACAGGTGTAACCGGAACCATCCCGGCTTTCCCTGCGCGATGGTTTTACGACTTATGCGCGCTCTCCCCGGCGAGACTTGGCTTGTTTGTCACCGCCTTCGCAAGACGCAATTGCGTCTTACAAGGGGACACCGGCCACATCTAGGGCGTCAGGACCACACGACTTCACCGTCCGCTTCGCGTGCTCTCGTCAGCTCCACGCTCGGCGTCCACCGCATCTCACCGCAACACCCGTGACGATGCGCAAGCGCCCCTCGATCGGGTGAGACGGGGAATTCATACACTGAGTTGGGTCTTCAGATAAACCGAAATACTTTTGCTGCGGGGGCTTGCGCCGTCGGGCAACTCAGTGATTGGCGATTTCGGCCGGGACGTCAAGCAGTGGCCGATGCCTGATGCGTCGCGCGACAAGCGCCATGAGCGCGGCGGCGGCGATCGGCGCCAGTTGCAGGCCGTTGGCGCCCGCAGGCACCATGGCGAAAGGCGTCATGTAAAGCGCGGCGAGCGCGATGCGTTCATACGGCAGCCAGCCGTGCGCGAGCGCCTGCGCAATCAGCCACGCGCCCGGGATCGCCAGGATCACGACCTCGTAGCTGCCCAGAGATGGCACGCACAGGGCGGTCGCCGCGACCATCAGCGCGATCTCGGCGGCGCCGCCGGGCCGCTTCCGCAGCACCAGGATCAGAACTGATATCGCGACCGCGGCCGCGGCCACCTGAACGAGCCAGGCGGTGTTGCTCGATCCGCCGGCCAGCCTGATCGCGGCGTAGGGGCTCGCGAACTTCTCGAAACCGGGCTCGCCGCCGAGGCTCCAGGCGCTTGCCTCCGGCAGCACGGCAATGAATTTGATCCACGGCTCGATCCCGAAGCAGGCGGTGGCCGCCACAACAAGCACGAGCGTTGTTGCGGCCGCCGCTGCGAGCGCGCGCCAGCGCCGCGTCAGGATCAGCACGAGCGGCGCGAGCAGGGCGACCTGCGGCTTGTAGCTGAAGCAGCCGAGCAGCATGCCCGCGATCACCGGATTCCGGTCCAACGTCACCGCCGATCCGCCGAGCAGGGCTGCCGAGAACAGCGAGTTCTGTCCGAACAATGCGCATACCCACACGCCGGGAAAGGCGAGCGCGGGAACGACCGACCCGCCCTTGCGCAAGGCTCTCACCGCGGCTGCATAGGCGGCGCCGGTCGCGACGATCCAGATGACGGCGGCGGTCGCAAAGGAAACCAGCGCGAAGGGCAGCCAGAAGAGCAGTGACGTCGGCGGATAAAAGAACGGTGCGTAGGTCTTCTGACCGAACAGGGCCGCGACCGCGGCGCGGCCTGCGTCGCCATAGGCGTCGCCGGCGCGGCCCTCGAGCGCGAGCTTTGCCGCGGTCCAGAATGCCGCGAAGTCAGGGCCGACATCCATCGTCGGCGCAGCCCACGGGATGATCGCGACGCAGCCGATGAACAGCAGGAGAAAGACGCGGGTGAACGCCATGACGCGATCGGCCGTGAGCCACTCGGCCTCGCGCAGCGCGGAGACCAGCGCGCCCGTGCCGGACATCTGGCTGTCAGTTGCGCGCCGCGTCACAGCGCCCGGACCTGCGGCATCCGAAGGCGTCGCGAGGTGACGCGTCGCATCGTCAGCGAAGGCGAGCCTGTGTCCCTCGAGGTCCGACTTTTGCGACATCGGCCGCTTCATCCCAATCGCGTCATGCACGCCCAACGTTTGGATCAAATCGTCTAAGGTTGCGTAAACCCGGTCGCTGCAATTGGCCGCGGCAGGATCGGAACCCGTCGCGCGACATTGCCCTTGTCCGCGGCCTGTCACGCCGGGCATGGTAAAGGAACCCGCAACGTCGGCGGGTTCCGGGCTGGCGGGCGGACATCTTTGCCTGGCAACGGTAGGATCGCGCCGCCCCACCAGGATTTGGGCGGTTGCCGCCATCGTATGCCCGCGCCGGCTATCGCCGCGATGCGCTCAGGAACAGCGGCCGGAAGATATCGAGAAATCCGGTCGCGGCCGGTGTCAGCGGGCGGTTCTTCAGCCGCAGGATTCCGATCTTGCGGACCAGCGGTGGCGAGACCAGCCGTTTGACCACGACACCGCGCGGGGCGCGCGGCGGCAACGCCGATGCCGGCACGATCGAGATGCCGACATTGGCGCCGACAAAATCATAGAGCGTGCCGAACTGCTCGACGATGGTGCTGTGATTGAGCACGATACCGTTCGTGGTTGCGACGCTGTCGATCTGCTTGCGCAGGCCCGAGCCGGTCGGCAGCGAGACGAAAGCTTCGTTGCGCAGCTCGCGCAGGCTCAGCGTGCTCTTGTGTCGCAGCGGATGGCGTGAAGGCAGGATCGCGAAGCAGGACTCTTCCACCGCGTCATCGCTGACCACCTCCTGGCCCAGCGCGGTGACGTTGCCGACGCCAAAGTCGGCGAGGCCGCTGCGCACATCCTCATAGACCTCGCTGCCGAGGCCTTCGCGCAGGTGGATTTCGACGCCTGGATGCGCCTTCCGGTATTTCAGCACGGCCTCCGGCACCACGTGATGGGTCAGTGACAACAGGCACGAGATGATCAGGCGCCCCTTGATCTGATCGCCGAGCGCGCGGGCGTTGTCGACCTGGGCGCCGAGATCGGCGAGCAAGCGCTGCATCGATGCGGTGAATTCGCGGCCTGGTGCGGTCAGGATGACGTTACGCGTCGAGCGCAGGAACAGCGAGACCCCGAGTTGGCGTTCGAGTTGAAGCACCAGCCGGCTGACCGCCGATTGCGTCATGCCGAGGTCGGCGGCCGCGGCCGTGAAGCTGCCATACACCGCAACCGAGTTGGCGGCGCGCAGATGTTTGAGGCTGACCTCGAACTGGCGTGGGCGACGGTCGCGCATCATTCATTCCATTTTCGCATCAATAATCCAGATCGGAAAATATTTGACCTATATCGCCGCGACGTCAACGATGAACACAACGACAGCGCGGTGAGCGGGAAGGGAATTCCGGATGACGGCGAGCCTGAAAATGAGGGCACAAGGCGCGCTCAGGGGTGTCCGCGTTCTCGATCTGACGCGCTTCTATTCGGGTCCGTTCGCCACCTTGATGCTGGCGGGCTTCGGTGCGGAGGTCATTCGCATCGACACCCCGGAGCAGGGCGATCCCGCCATGACGGGGCCGCCGTTCCTCGGCAAGGATGGCGTCGCGCTCGACCGGAAGCACGACAGCGATCTCGGTCTTGCTTATCTAAAGCGCTGCCGCGACAAGAAGTCGATCACGCTGAACATGCGCTCGGCGGAGGGCATGGAGCTGTTCCATGCGCTGCTGCGCAAGGCGGACATCCTGGTTGAGAATTTGCGCCCCGGCGCCGCCGAGCGGCTCGGGATCGACTATGAGGCAAACCGGCAGGTCAACCCCGCGATCGTACATTGCGCGCTGACCGGCTACGGATCGACCGGCGCCGACCGGCGTCTCAAGGCCTATGATTTGATGATCCAGGCGGCGTCCGGCCTGATGTCGATCACGGGTGCGCCGGACAGCGGCCCCAGCAAGGCAGGCACTGCGCTCGCGGATGGCATCACCGGCGCCTTCGCGGTCTCCGGCATCCTCGCCGCGCTGACCGAGCAGCGCATTTCGGGGCAAGGCCAGTTCGTCGACGTCGCGATGGCGGATTGCCTGCTGTCGCTGGTGCTCGACGAGCCCTTGGATTGCTATCCCCGGATGGGCATGGCGCCGCGGCAGGGCAATCGCATCATGCGGTTCTCGCCGTTCAACACCTATGCCACGCGCGATGGTGCGATCGCGCTCGGTGCCGCCACCAACGAGGATTGGCTGGCGCTGCTGGGTGTGATGGACCGGCTCGACCTCGCGCAAGACGACAAGTTCATGAACACCGGCTGGCGCGTTGCCAACAATGCGCTCGTCGACGCGATCGTCAGCGAATGGACGCTGGGCCGCACCACGGCCGAGGCGATCGAGGCGCTCAATCGCGGCGATGTCGCGGCAAGCCCGATCCGCGATATCGACGATATCCTCGCCTGGGAACATCTCGACGCGCGCGACATGCTGCAGGCCGTCGCGCATCCGACCGAGATGCTGGAGCAGCGCGTCATCGGCGCCGGTTTCCCGATCAAGATGGGCCGGACCCATAAGGGATACACCGCGCCGGCTCCGACGCTGGGGCAGAACAATCAGGAGATCTATGGCGGTCTGCTGGGTCTTTCCGGCGAGAGGATCGACGATCTGAAGTCGAGGCGGGTCATCTGAAGCAAAGAGGCCGGCACATGCATGCCGTCCCAAGCGGGGAGCGTCGAGGACAGTGATGGCGAAGACACGATGGATCACAGGTGCGGCAATCGCGTTGCTGGCCGGCAGCGCGGTGCTGACGCCGGTTCGGGCGGAGGATGTGCAGCCGGTCAGGATCGGCGTGCTCACCGACATGTCGGGCATGTATCGCGACATCATGGGGCCGGGATCGGTGCTCGCCGCCAAGATGGCGGTCGAGGAGTTCGGCGGCAGAGTGCTGGGTCGTCCGATCGAAGTGATCTCAGGCGATCACCAGGCGAAGGCCGATGTGGGCGCGGCGATCGCCCGCAACTGGTTCGACAATGGCGGCGCCGACGTCATCGTCGACGTGGCGCAGTCGGCGGTGGCGCTCGCCGTGCAGGAATTGGCGCGGGCGCGCAACAAGATCGTCATCCACGGCGTGACCGGAAGCCCGGTAATCACCCAGCAGGCCTGCGCGGCGACCGCGTTCTCGTGGTCGCTCAATGCCTATGCGATTTCGGCGCCGCTGCCGAAGCCGCTGATCGAGCGCGGGCTCGACAGCTTCTTCTTCCTCTCCGCTGACTATTCCTTCGGCAAGGCGATGGAGGACGCTGCCACCAATGCGATCAAGGCGGCGGGGGGCAAGGTGCTGGGCTCGGTGCGCTTCCCGCAAAACAATCCCGACTTCAGCTCGTTCCTGCTGCAGGCGGTGTCGTCAAAGGCCAAGGTGATCTGGCTGATCTCCGCCGCCGAGGACACCACCAACGCCCTGAAGCAGGCCAAGGAGTTCGGCATCGCCGAGGGCGGTCAGCACATCGTGGTGCCGTTGACCTACATCACCAATGTGCACGCGCTCGGAATTGCCAACGTCCAGGGTCTGACGTTTGCGACGCCATTCTACTGGGACCGCACCGACAAGACCCGCGCCTGGTCGGAGCGCTTCTTCAGACAGCATCATGCGATGCCGACGATGGATCAGGCCGCGGTCTATTCGGGAACGCTGCACTATCTGCAGGCCGTCGCCGCCGCCAGGACGCTCGATGGCCCGAAGGTTGCCGATGAAATCAGGAGGCTGCCGGTCAACGACATGTATGTCGAGAACGGGATTGTGCGCGCCGATGGCTGGCTGATGCATCCGTTCTACATGGCGAGCATCAAGGCCCCCGGCGAGGTCAAGAAGCCCTGGGATTACTACAACATCGAGAAGGTCATTCCGGCATCCGAGGCGGCGCAGCCGCTGTCGGAGAGCCAGTGCCCGCTCGTCGCCCAATCGCAATGACATCGACACAAAGGAGAGACCATGTCGCGCGAAATCCTCAAGATGTATTCGGACTACAAGAGCCCCTATGCCTGGCTGGCGTTTGATCCGGTGTTCGAGCTGGAGAAGAGATACGACATCAAGGTGCAGTGGCGGCCGTTCCAGCTGCGGATCAAGGGCTCCGGCCAGCGCAGCGTCTATTCGGAATACAAGGTCAAGTATTCCTACATGGATGCACGGCGGTCCGCCAACGAGCGTGGCGACAAGAAGATCATCCGCGGCCCGTTGAAGATTTTTGACACCGCGCCGGCGCTGATCGGCGGGCTGTTCGCGGAGAAGCAGGGACGCCTGATCGAATACAGCCGGCTTGTTTATGAGCTGTTCTTCCGCCGCGAGCTCGCTGTCGACGAGGTCGATGCGGTGGAGCGCTTCATCGTCTCGCTCGGCATGTCCGGTGCCGACTATCGCGCCTATCTCGAGGGCGACGGCCGCCGCGAATATGAGGAGGCGCAGCAGGAGAGCCAGGGCGACCATATCTTCGGCGTGCCGATCTGCGTCTTTCGCGGCGAGCAGTTCTGGGGCAATGACCGCGTGCCGATGCTGGAGCGCCGGCTGCAGGAGGTTGGCCTTTCGCTGGCCCGCGAAAAGCAGCCGGCCTGAGCGGCAGGATGGAGGCTCCGATGATCGACCTTCATTTCGCGCCGACACCGAACGGCTGGAAGATATCGATCATGCTCGAGGAATGCGAGCTGCCGTACACTGTCGTGCCCGTCAACATCACGCGCGGCGATCAGTTCCGGAGCGAGTTCCGAGCCCTCAATCCGAATGAGCGGATTCCCGTCATCGTCGACAGGGATCCGCCCAGCGGAGGCGAGCCGCTGACCATCTTCGAGTCGGGTGCGATCCTGCTCTATCTCGCGGAGAAGACCGGCCGCTTCGTTCCGCGCGATCTCCGTGGCCGTTACCGCGTGCAGCAATGGCTGATGTGGCAGATGAGCGCGCTCGGACCGATGCTGGGCCAGAACGGGCACTTCTCGCTCTATGCGCCGAGCAAGATACAATATGCGGTCGAGCGCTACAGCAATGAGGCGCGCCGCCTCTACGGCGTGCTCAACGATCGGCTCGGCGAGAGCATCTATGTCGCAGGCGACGACTATTCGGTCGCCGACATCGCCTGCTTTCCCTGGGTCATGACCCACAAGGCGCAGGGTGTCAGCCTCGACGATTTCCCGCATGTCAGGCGCTGGTTCGCCGCGTTGCGCGCGCGGCCGAAGCTCCAGAAGGGGCTCGCGGTCGGCCGGCGTGGCATTCGCAAGACGCTCGACGCGCAGGCGCGCAGCAATCTGTTTGGTGCGAGACCTGCGGGCGGAGACGCGCCTACCGGAGCGCTTCAATCACAACAAGTGGATAATTGAGATGACCCTGCCTCCGAAAATGCTGACCGGCTATCGCGTGCTCGATATCACCCAGTTCGTCGCGGGCCCGACCTGCACGCGTCTGCTGGCCGAAGCCGGCGCCGACGTGATCAAGATCGAACTCGCGCCGTTTGGCGACCGGTCGCGCTTCCAGGGCCTCAAGCCGCGCGATCCCGCCTACAAGAACACGTCGCAGAGCACCTACTTCTTCCAGCAGAACCATTCGAAGCGCAGCCTCGCGCTCGACTTCAAGCACGAGAAGAGCCGCGAGATCCTGACCCGGCTCGCGGCCAAGGCCGACGTTCTCGTGGAGAATTTCACGCCCGGCGTGATGGAGCGCGCCGGACTTGGCTACGAGACGCTCAAAAAGATCAATCCGCGGCTGATCATGTGCTCGATCTCTTTTGCGGGGCAGAGCGGTCCGCTCAGCGACAAGCCGGGCTTCGACTACATCGCGCAGGCCTTCGCCGGCATTACCGGCGTGATCGGCGACCCCGACGGGAAGCCGGCGCAGGTGCCGGTCGCGATCGGCGACGCGTCGACCGGCGTTGCCGCGGCGATGGCGGTGGGTTTTGCGCTGCTGCATCGCGAGCGTACCGGCGAAGGGCAGTTCATCGAGTCGACGCTGCTCGACACCTATTTCCATATGCACGAGGCCAATGTGCCGAAGGTCTCGCTGCGCGGCGACAGTTTTGTGCCGCAGCGGGAAGGCTCGCTGCATCCGAACGGCGGCCCGGTCGGCGTGTTCGATTGCGGCCGGGACGAGTTTCTCGTGATCTGCGCGCTGGCGCATCAATGGCCGCAAATGGTTCGTGCGCTGGGGAGGCCGGAGCTCGAGAAGGATCCGCGGTTCGAGTCCGCGCGCGCCCGCGCCGACAACAGGGTGCTGGTGGGGGAGATCGTCGAAGCCTGGCTCAAGACGTTTCCGTCGCGCGATGCAGCGATCGCGGCATTGGAAAAAGAGAGAATTCCCTGCGCGCCGGTGCTAACCCTGAATGATGCCATGGCGCAGCCGCATCTGATCGAGCGCGGCACGGTCCGCCATGTCAGCGATCCCCGGATCGGCAAGTTTGCGATTCCCGGCGTGCCGATGCGCTTCTCGGAATGGCCGCAGCGCACCGAGCTGAGGGCCGACCTGCTCGGCGAGCACAATGAAGCGATCCTGGGCGAGCTCGGGCTGTCCGAGCAGGAAATCGACCAGCTCTATGCCGAGAAGGTGCTGGTGCAGGACCGGGAGTTGCGGGCCGGGAAGCGGCTCAGGCAGGCGAGCTGAGTCGCGTCATCATCACGCCGTCAGGCCGAAGTGGGGCGATCGAAATACGCGAACGCCGCACTGGTCAGGCTGCCGAGCAGGGACCAGAACACCAGGCTGGTCAGCGTGACCGCGACCACGAACTGATGCGATAATGACGACGGCACGCTGGTCTCGACATGCTCCAGCTCGGGCGCGCCGATCAAATGCGGCAGCATGATCAGGACCACGCCGGCAATCGCGGCCGGTGCCGAACGCCGGAAAACGATCAGCCCGAGGCCGGCCGAAGTCGCCAGCACCGTCGTCACCCACCAGATCTGACGCGACATCAGTGGTGCGGCGGGGACACCCGGCAGTTCAGGCGGCAGCCCAAGGCCCGGCGCGATCGTGAAGACGGCAAAACCTGCGAGGCCCCACATCAGGCCTTCGTGCCAGGAGATTGGCTCGCCGGTCGCGCCGCTGCGAACCGAGAAGAAGCCGCAGAGCAGAAGCGCAAAGCCGATCCCGGTCAGGATATTGGCGCCCGCGGTATAGAGGTTGCGCTCCAGCCCGTCCCGCGGCTCCCACGCCTCCGCGCCATGATCATGATCCGCATGATCGTGCACGAGGGTCACCTGCGGTGGCGCGGCGGCCTCGTGCTTGTGCTCGGCCGCCTTCTCGTAGACCTCGGCCTTGAGGATCAGGGGGACGGTGCCGAACTGCTGGACCGCCGTGACGATCAGGCCAACGATGAAACCGGCAATGACCGACGAGAAGACGATCGAGCGAAACGTGCTCATGCCAAGGCGGTCAGTGGCAGGGGAACGCGTTGGAGTGGCGCACATCGTGCGCCGCGTTGTGGATCACGTCGATGTGCGAGAAGCCGACCACGCCGACGATGAACAGACCGAGCGTCATCGCCATCAGGGACTGGGCAAGCCGTCCGACCTGTCCGGCGGCGGCCGGCAGATGCGTGACTTGAGCTTGCGTGACCTGGGATTGGCTCATGGTCGTTCTCCACGTTCGATTTGCTCGGCTTCTAGCAGCTTTCGCGCGATGTCGCGACTGGTAAGATGCAAATTTGTTGCAACAGGGATGCGCTTGCGCACAATCTTGGCGCGCGCCGCGGCCCTGAACGCGTCTTCAAACCGTCCGAAATAGCCAAGACAGGCGTCCGGCGTCGGGTCCGTGCCGAGCAACGTCCGAAATGCGCCCTGGTGCACCGCGCAGATCGCGCTGTGCTCCGGGAGGCCAAAGACCAGGGAGGCGATGTCGGCGCGCCAGTGAGCGTCGCAGCTCGGAGCGCCGCTGCCGGCCGGAGCTCCATCAGCGTCGGATGGTGAATGCACCCGGACCTCGCCGCGATTCCCATTTGGCCTGCTCAAGCTCCGGACGGTCACATTCTGCCTGGGGGGTGCCGATGCAGAGGTAGCCGATGAATTTCCAGGCGTCCGGTATTTCCAGAATCTCCTGAATGCGGGTCGGGTTGAGGATCGAGACCCAGCCGAGCCCGATGCCTTCGGCGCGGGCGGCAAGCCACATCGAGCAGATCGCAGCCACCACGGAATACTCAACCGTTTCCGGCATCGTCGCGCGGCCAAGGCCGGAGCCGATGTGCTCGGTCTTGTCGGCGAATACGGCGAGATGGCCGGGCGCCTCTTCCAGGCCCGATAGCTTCAAGGCGGCATATTTCGCGGCACGCTCGCCCGAGTAAGACCGCAGCGCATCGGCGTTGCAGGTCTTGAAGTCTTCGATCACTGCGCGGCGGCGCACCGCATCGTCGACAATGACGAACCGCCAGGGCTGGCTCAGGCCGACCGAGGGCGATAGGCAGGCGACCTCGATCAGCCGCTCGATCGTGCCATCCGGCAGCGGATCGGTTCGGAAGCGCCGCACGTCGCGCCGCCACACGAACAGCTCCTGCAGTTGGCGGCGAAACGCATCATCGAAGGAGACCATCGCGGGGCCTTTGGCTGAATCCATCGCGGACTTCACTTGAGCTTCACCGGCAGGCCCGCAACGACGAACTCGACCTCGTCAGCCACGCCGGCGATGGTCTGGTTCATGATGCCGGCGGCATCGCGGAAGCTGCGCGCCAGTGCATTGTCGGGCACGATGCCGAGGCCAACCTCGTTGGTGACCAGGACGACCGGGCTGTGCTGACGCGGCAGCGCATCCGCCAGGCGCGTCACTTCCTCGGTCCAGTCGCGCTCCGCATGCAGCAGGTTCGAGAGCCAGAGCGTCAGGCAATCGACCAGCCTTGCGCCGCCGCCATCGGTCTCGGACAGCGCGGCGACGAGGTCGAGCGGCACCTCGCGTTCGATCCAGTCGCTGCCGCGCCGCGCGCGATGCTTGGCGATCCGCTCGTCCATTTCCGCATCGAGCGCCTCGGCGGTCGCGATATAGACCGGACGCTCCGGAAAGCTGCGCGCGCGCAGTTCAGCGCGCCGGCTTTTACCGGAGCGAGCTCCACCCGTGATCAGAATGACGGCCATGGGATCTCCTGTCTACGTCCGCTCTAACCACCAATCGCGGTGAAACACAAAGCCGAAATCCGCCACGGAGGGCTTGCACTCGGCCAATGTCTTGCGCATCAGGGGGATCGCGGCGAGGAGAGGGTTAAGTGGGTTTTGCGGGAGCGATGGCGGTGGCGATGGCGGTGGATGCCCTGATCGGCTGGCCATCGCCGCTGTTTGCACGCATCGGCCATCCCGTGACCTGGCTCGGCCGGCTGATCCATCTTGTCGACAGAGCCTGGAACCGGGACACCGATCCGCCGGCGTTGCGTCGCGTCGCGGGTGTCGCGGCTGCTATCCTGGTGATCGCGCTGGTGACGGCTCTCGGTTGGGCGGTTCAGTCCGTGCTCGGATCCGGATGGGTGCGCGTCGTCCTTGTTGGTGTGCTGGCGTGGCCGCTGGTAGCCTTGCGCTCGCTGCATGACCATGTCGCGGCGGTGGCCAATCCGCTGGCGTCCGGCGACATCGCGGCCGCGCGTTCGGCGGTTGCGCAGATTGTCGGACGCGATCCCTTGACGCTCGACGATGCCGGCATCGCGCGCGCGACCATCGAGAGCCTCGCCGAGAATGCATCCGACGGCATCGTCGCGCCAGTGTTCTGGGGCGCGCTGTTCGGCCTGCCGGGAATCCTCGGCTACAAGGCGATCAACACACTGGACTCGATGATCGGCCATCGCACCGAGCGGCACGACGCCTTTGGCTGGGCCGCCGCCCGGATCGACGATCTCGCCAATCTCATTCCGGCGCGGCTGACCGGACTTTTGCTCGTGGTGCTCGCGCCGCGGCCATCGCAGGCGTGGTCATGCATGTTGCGTGACGCGCGCCGCCATCGCTCGCCGAATGCCGGCTGGCCGGAAGCGGCGATGGCCGGTGCGCTCGGCGTGCGGCTCAGCGGTCCCCGCATCTATCACGGCAGCATCGCCGATGAGCCCTGGCTGAACGAGGGCGCGCGCGATCCGGCTGCCGCCGACATCTTCGCCGGGCTGAAACTCTATCGTTACGCCACGATGCTGCTGGCTGCGGCGTTCACAGCCCTGGCGCTGGCGTGAAGGAGCGGGGCATGCGCGAGCACGGCGGAAATCTCGATGTCGCCCAGCAACGCTTCGGCGGCGCTGCGGAGGACTGGATCGACCTGTCGACGGGGATCAATCGGGTGCCTTATCCTGACGTCGATGTGGAGCCGCGGCAATGGAGCGCGTTGCCGTCGCGATCCGAGATCGAATCCCTGCACACCGCCGCGCGGCAGGCTTATGCGACCGACGCGCCGATCTTGGCGATGGGCGGTGCGCAGGCCGCTATTCAGCTGCTGCCCCAGCTGGCGTCCCGGGGGCGGGCGCGTGTCCTGGCGCCGACCTACAATGAGTATGCCGCAGTGTTGTCGGCCGCCGGATGGGACGTCGACGAGGTGTCCGATCTCGCAGCGCTTGCGGGCGCCGGTCTTGCCGTGGTCGTCAACCCGAACAATCCCGATGGGCGGCACCATGAGCGGCGCGAGTTGCTCGCGCTATTGCCGCGCGTCGGCCGGCTCGTGATTGACGAGAGTTTTGCGGACGCCGTGCCGGACCTGTCGCTCACACCGGAAGCCGGACGAGCGGGGCTCGTGATCCTGCGCTCGTTCGGCAAATTCTACGGGCTTGCCGGGCTGCGGCTCGGCTTCGCGATCGGCAGCGAGACGGATATCGCCGCGCTTGCGGCGATGGCGGGCCCATGGCCGGTGTCGGGGGCCGCAATCGCGATCGGGCGGCGGGCGCTGCGCGATCACGACTGGGCAAAGGCGACGGCCGCGCGGCTGGCGGCCGACTGCGTCAGGCTCGATGCAGCGGTGCGATCGCAGGGGTGGACCCTGGTCGGTGGCACGCCGCTGTTCCGTCTCTACGAGACCCGCGATGCGCTGGCCGCACAGGACAAGCTTGCGCGCGGGCTGATCTGGTCGCGCGTCTTCCGGCAGCGGCCGGGATGGCTGCGCCTCGGTTTGCCCGGCAGCGAGGCCGAATGGGCTCGCCTCTCCACGGCATTGTCGCGCTGACCTAGCGCGCCAGCGCGAGCAGGCCTTCGACGTCGAGATGGGTCTCGATGTGTTCGGCGAGCGCATCGAGCGCGCTCTCGACCCGGGCGCCGTATGGCTGGTCGGCCGCGGGAATATCGAGCCTCGCAAGGAACGCCTTGCGAAATTGGTCTGACGTGAACAGGCCGTGCAGATAGCTGCCGTGAACGCGACCATCCGCGGAAACGGCACCTTCTGCTGCGCCGTCAAGCGTCGCAAAAGGCCGCGCGCGATCCGGACCGTCGGTGCGCCCGATGTGGATTTCATAGGCGCTGATCGGCTGAGATGTGGCAGCATGCACCGCGCTGACGCGCGTCAGCGTCTTCTGCTCGGTCATGACAGTTGTGATATCAAGAAGTCCGAGGCCGCGCGTTTCGCCGGCCGGGCCTTCGATCCCGTCGGGATCGGCGACGCTCTCGCCGAGCATCTGATATCCGCCGCAGAGGCCAAGGACATGGCCGCCGCGGCGATGATGCGCCAGGAGATCGATGTCCCAGCCTTGCGCGCGCAGGAAGGCGAGGTCGCCGCGGGTCGATTTCGAGCCGGGCAGGATGACGAGCCGCGCATCACCCGGGATGGCTTCGCCTGGTCGCACCATCACGAGATCGACGCCGGGCTCGAGCTTCAGCGGATCGAGATCGTCGAAATTCGCGATGCGCGACAGCGCAAGGAAGGCGATCTTGCACTGGCCGGGCTTGCGCGCGTCGGCGAGCCCGAGCGCGTCTTCGGCCGGAAGCTCACCGGCGCGGGTAAACCAGGGCAGTACGCCAAAGCCGCGCCACGCCGTGCGGGATTCGATCAAGCGGTAGCCGTCGTCGAACAGCGTCGGATCGCCGCGGAACTTGTTGATGAGAAAACCCTGGATCATCGCGGCATCCTCGGGATCGATCACCGCCTGGATACCGACGAGCTGCGCGATCACGCCGCCGCGGTCGATGTCGCCGACCAGCACCACGGGCACGTCAGCCCGGCGCGCAAAGCCCATATTGGCGATATCGGACTTACGCAGATTGACCTCGGCGGGGCTGCCGGCACCTTCGACCAGCACCAAATCGGCGCGATCCTTCAGCCGCGCAAAGCTCTCCAGCACCGCGCCCATCAGCGACGGTTTCATAGCGGAATATTCGCGCGCGCGTGCGGTCGCGATCCGTTTGCCGTGCACGATGATCTGGGCACCGACATCGCTCTCCGGCTTCAGCAGCACCGGGTTCATGTCGGTGTGCGGCTCGACACCGGCGGCGAGCGCCTGCAGGGCCTGCGCACGTCCGATCTCGCCGCCGTCGATGGTCACGGCCGCGTTGTTGGACATGTTCTGCGGCTTGAAAGGCAAGACGCGCAGGCCGCGTCGTCTGGCAGCGCGCGCCAGGCCCGCGACGATGAGCGACTTGCCCACGTCCGAACCCGCTCCCTGGATCATCAATGCGCGCGCCATGGCGATAACAGTCAGAACTCGACGCCCGGTTGGGCCTTGATGCCGGAGCGGAACGGATGCTTCACCAGCGTCATCTCGGTGACGAGATCGGCGATCTCGATCAATTCATCCTTGGCATTGCGTCCGGTGAGCACGACATGCGTCATCGGCGGCTTCGACGTGGTCAGGAAGTCGACGACATCGGCAATGGCGAGATAATCGTAGCGCAGCGCGATGTTGATCTCGTCGAGCACGACCATGCGCAAGCTCGGGTCTGCGATCAGCTGCTTGGCCTTCTCCCAGCCGGCCTGCGCCGCCGCGATGTCGCGCGCGCGATCCTGGGTCTCCCAGGTAAAACCTTCGCCCATCGCGTGGAATTGACAGAGCTCTCCGAAATGCCCGGTGAGCAGGCGGCGCTCGCCGGTATCCCAGGCGCCCTTGATGAACTGCACCACGGCGCATGGGAAGCCATGCGCCACGCAGCGCACGATCATGCCGAAGGCGGAGGAGGACTTTCCCTTGCCGGCGCCGGTATGAACGATGATCAGACCCTTTTCGCCGCTCTTGGTCGCCATGATCTTGTCGCGGGCGACCTTTTTTTTCGCCATCTTGGTCGCGTGGCGCGCATCCAGCGAAACCTCGCTGCTGACGACCTCGTCTTCGGCGCCGTTTTCTTCAGAAATCATGACGTTCCTTCGGCTTGACAAGTTCGAGCCACGGACGAATGGTGGGCCCGCGTTGGTTCCTGTCCTACGACAGGCGAAGAGGGAATGCGATAGGGCTCAAGGTGGGCCTGAAAAGCAGCCGCCCCCGCGACCGTGACCGGAGAGATGCCCAAAGCCACTGATTCCTTGTCGAGAATCGGGAAGGTGGGCATCGAGGGAGAAATCCTGCTCCGCAAGCCGGGAGACCTGCCAACGCAACGTGTTGTGAGACCGGCGGACGGGGTGTTCCGCGACGGGGAAACGAACCCATTCACAACGGTTCGTGTGCCTCTTCGCCTCCCGCTGTTAATCCAGGATGGGCGATGAGCGTTACACTTCATGTCTGCATCACCTGCCGCGCCGGCCAGACGCTGGCGGAAGGTGAGCTCGCGCCCGGTGCGCGCCTGTATGCCGCGCTTGTTGAGGCCGGCGTGCCCGATGACGTCAATCTTGTTCCCGTCGAATGCCTGTCGGCGTGCAGCCAGGGTTGCTCGGTCGCGCTCAGTGCGCCGGGGCGGTGGTCCTACGTCTACGGCCGCCTGTCCGCTGACAATGCCAGGGATGTGATCGCGGGCGCCACCGCCTATGCCGCGGCGCCTGACGGCATCGTGCCGTGGCGCAGCCGTCCGGAAATCTTTCGCAAGCAATCGCTCGCTCGAATCCCACCCCTTGCCGTCGTGCCGGAGGCCGCAGAATGACTACGCTCGCCAAGGTTCCGGTCACCGTCGTGACCGGTTTTCTCGGGTCCGGCAAGACAACGCTGATCCAGCATCTGATCCGCAACGCCAACGGCAAGAAGCTCGCGGTGCTGGTCAACGAATTCGGCAGCGAAGGCGTCGACGGCGAGATCCTGAAGTCGTGCGCCGACGCCAATTGTCCGGCCGAGAACATCGTCGAGCTCGCCAATGGCTGCATCTGCTGCACCGTCGCCGACGATTTCATCCCGGCCATGGAGCAGTTGCTCGCGCGCCGGGTGAGACCTGATCACATCGTGATCGAGACGTCCGGCCTCGCTTTGCCGAAGCCGCTGCTGAAGGCGTTCGACTGGCCGGAAATCCGCTCGCGGATCACGGTCGACGGCGTGATCGCGCTGGCCGATGCGGAGGCCGTTGCTGCCGGCCGCTTTGCGCCGGATCCGGCCGCAGTCGATGCACAGCGTGCGGCCGACGACAATCTCGACCACGAGACGCCGCTGTCCGAAGTGTTCGAGGACCAGATCGCCTGTGCCGATATCGTGCTGCTGACCAAGGCCGATCTCGCCGGAGCCGAGGGGATCAAGGCGGCCAAAGCGGTGATTGCGGCCGAAATGCCGCGCGAGGTGCCGATATTGCCGATCGTCGACGGCGTCGTCGACGCGCGGGTCATCCTGGGACTCGAGGCCGCCGCAGAGGATGATCTCGCATCGCGGCCGTCTCACCATGATGGCGAAGCCGAACACGAGCACAATGATTTCAACTCCGTAGTGATCGATCTTCCCGAGGTTTCGGATGTCGAGGCACTGGTGGCTTCGATCAAGGGGCTGGCGCGCGAGCAGAACGTGCTGCGCGCCAAGGGCTACATCGCGGTCGAAGGCAAGCCGATGCGGTTGCTAGTGCAGTCCGTCGGCGAACGGGTACGGCATCAGTTCGACATGCCTTGGGGCACGCGGCCGCGGCAGTCGAAGCTGGTCGTGATCGGCGAACACGGCGATATCGATGAAGCTGCGATCAGGGCGCGACTAGGTGTCTGATGCACGTCGTCTTCCGCGAGAGCCGCGGCCTTGAGGAGACCGCGACGCCAAGGGACCTCGGCCAGGATCCGGCCGATCTCGTGGTGTTGTCGTTTTCCGACAGCGATCTCGCCGCCTTCGCGGCCGGCTGGCGGCGGGGCCGCGCCGCGCTGCCGTCGCTGCGGCTCGCCAATCTCGCGGAGCTGCGCCATCCGCTCTCGGTCGATACCTATATCGAGCGCACACTGTCGCGCGCGCGCGGCATCCTGGTGCGGCTGATCGGCGGCGAACCCTATTGGTCATACGGGCTGGCCGCGGTGCATCGTCTGGCGAAGGAGCGCGACATCGCTTTGGTGGTGTTGCCAGCCGATGGCCGCGACGATCTGCGGCTGGATGAATTTTCGACCTTGCCGGTCTCGACGCTGCGTCGTCTGAAGGTGCTGTGCGACAAGGGCGGGCCTGTCGCCGCGCAGGCCGTGATCGCACAATTGGCGCTGGCGTCAGGGCTGTATGCCGGGCCTGTGGTCGGCGAGATCGATCTTCCCGAGATCGGTCTCTACGACCCGCGGCGCGGTGTTGTCGCGGCGCTGCCGGCATCGGATCGCCGGCCGCGGGCACTGGTGACTTTCTATCGCTCCTATCTCGCGGCGGGCGACACGGCACCGGTCGATGCGTTGATTGAGGCGCTACGCGAGAAGGGCTTTGACGCCTACGGCGTCTTCGTCGCCTCGTTGAAGGCGGCGGGCGTGGCCGATTGGCTGCGTACTCAATTCGCGCAATGCGCACCCGCCGCCATCGTCAATGCGACCGCCTTTTCCGCGGCCGGCGATGACGGCACCACGCCGTTCGATGCCGCATCGTGTCCGGTGTTCCAGGTCGCTCTGTCCACGGCGCGGCGCGAGGATTGGGCCGAGTCGCTGCGCGGTCTGTCGCCCGGCGATCTCGCGATGCATGTGGTGTTGCCGGAGGTTGACGGCCGCCTGTTTGCTGGCGTGGTCAGCTTCAAGTCGGCGAGCGAGCGCGATCCCGATCTGCAGTTCGCACATCTCGCGCATCGGCCGGATGCCGGACGCGTCGCAGCAATTGCCGTGCGCGTGGCAGCCTGGCGCCATCTTGCGGAAAAGCCCGCGCGGAAGAAGCAACTTGCACTCGTGCTGTCGAACTATCCGGGCCGTCCGCACCAGATCGCGCATGCTGTCGGCCTCGATGCGCTTGCCTCGGTCGAGGTATTGCGGGCCGATCTCGCGGCCGCGGGCTTTGATCTCGAGCCGGTGGCGTCGCTGGGCGATGCGCTCTTGCACCGGAAACTGACATGGGAGGTGGCCGAGTATCGCGCGGCCATCTCCGGCCTTCCGCCACAGCTTCAGGACGACCTCGCGCGTGCATGGGGCGCGCCGGAGGACGATCCCGATTGTCGTGATGGCGAATTTCAATTCGCGGCAATCCAGTGCGGCAAGTCCGTCATCGCCGTTCAGCCGGAGCGCGGCGATGTCTCTCATCGCGATGCCGACTATCACGATCTGTCGCGCACGCCGCGCCATGCCTATGTCGCGTTCCATCTGTGGCTCAGGCAGCAACGCATCGATGCCGTCGTGCACATGGGCGCGCATGGCACGCTGGAATGGCTGCCCGGCAAGTCGGTTGCGCTGTCGTCCGCGTGCTGGCCGGAAGCGCTGATCGGCGATCTGCCCGTCATCTACCCCTTCATCGTCAACGATCCCGGCGAGGCGGCGCAGGCCAAGCGCCGGATCGGCGCCGTGACGATCGGCCACCTGCCGCCGCCGCTGGCGCAGGCGGCGGTGCCGGAAGGCTTGCGCAGGCTCGAGCGCCTGCTCGATGAATATTCGACCGCTGACGGTCTCGATCCGGCACGGCGGCAGCGCCTGATTGCCGATATCCGCGAGGAAGCGCGGCTGGCCGGGCTGGAGGACGATCTCGGTCTCGCTGCGTCGGTCTCCGCTGCCGAGGCGATTCCGCAGATCGACCGCTTTGTCTGCGATCTCAAGGAAAGTCAGTTCGGCGATGGCCTGCACGTGTTCGGGCAGGGCGCCTGCGGTGCGGAGGAGAGAGCGGCGTTACGCGATGCGCTCTCCGGCCGGCGCGTCGCGCCGGGACCGTCGGGGTCGCCCTATCGCGGGCGCCGCGACGTGCTGCCGACCGGACGCAATCTGTTTGCCGTCGATCCCCGCGCGGTGCCGACGCCGTCGGCGCATGCGCAGGGCGTGAAACTCGCCGAAGAGCTGCTGCGCCGCCACCTGCAGGACCACGGTGACTGGCCGAAGGGGCTCGTCGTCGACCTCTGGGGCTCGTCGACGATGCGCACCGCCGGTGAGGATTTTGCGATGGCGCTGCATCTTGCCGGCATCGCGCCGCGTTGGGATCACGGATCGGGCCGTGTGGCCGGCTACGACATCATCGCGCCGGCGGAGCTCGGTCGTCCCCGCATCGACGTCACGCTGCGCGTGTCGGGGCTGTTCCGCGACGTCTTCTCGGCCCTTGCCCAGTTGTTCGAGGCGGCGACGGAGGCGTTGTCTGAACGCAGCGATGAGGGGGATGAAAATCCCTATCGGCAGCGCGCGTCGCGCGTGTTCGGGCCCCGCCCAGGGCACTATGGGGCGGGCATCGCCGCGATACCGGATGTCTTCACCGAGGCGGCGCGCGATGCGGCTGGCGAAGCTTGGCTGTCGGCGTCGTCCTGGGCGTTTGCATCCGATGGCGAGATGCGGCCCGATCGCGCCGGCATCGAGGCTCGGCTCGCGGCCGCCGACAGTTTTGTCCATACCCAGGACTTGCCCGAGACCGACCTGCTGCTGGCGGCGGACTATGCCGCGCATGAGGCCGGCATCGCGGCGGCGGCCCGGCGCATTGGCGCAGAAGTCCCGGCGCTCTATCATCTCGACGCGACGCGGCCGGATCAACCGCATGCGCGCTCGTTGACCGAGGAGATCTCACGGGTGGTGCGTGCGCGCGCCGCCAATCCCGCCTGGATCGCCGGCATGATGCGCCATGGCTTCCGAGGTGCCGCCGAGATATCAGCGACGCTGGAGCATATGGCGGCGTTTGCCCATCTTGCGGGCGCGGTGCCGCCGCATTTGTTCGACCTCTATTACGACGCGACGCTCGGCAATGACGACGTTCGCGGCTTCATGGCGCGCGAGAATCCGGCTGCCTTGGCTGCGATCGAAACCTGCTTCACCCGGTTGCACGAGGCGTCGCTGTGGCAGACGCGGCGCAATTCGATTGCGGCTGCATTGCAGGAGGCCTCATGAGCGCTGTTGCGATCAAGGGCTGGTGTCCCGGCGCACTGCGACCGATGCTATCAGGCGACGGCCTCGTGGTGCGCATTCGTCCGCGCGGCGGACGGCTCGACGCGGCGCAGGCGGCGGGAATCGCTGATCTGGCTGCGCGGCACGGCAATGGCCTGATCGATCTGACCAGCCGCGCCAATCTTCAGATCCGCGGTGTCAGCGATGAAGGTTTCCCGTCTTTGATCGATGGGCTTGCCGAGCTCGAACTGCTGGACACGGATGCGGACACCGAGGCGCAGCGCAACATTCTGGTGACGCCATTCTGGACCGCCGGCGACGATACGCGCGTGCTCGTGGCCGAGTTGGAGCGGGCGCTTGCCGGCGTGTCGCTCGATCTTCCAACCAAGTTCGGTTTCGCAATCGATGACGGCAGCGAGCGGGTGCTGGCTGGCGCGTCTGCGGATATCAGGATCGAGCGCGATCGCAACGGCGGACTGCTGCTGCGCGCCGATGGCGCCGAGCTCGGGCTTTCCGTCACGCGGAGCGAGGCCGTACCGGTCGCGCTGGCGCTGGCCGAATGGTTCATCGCCTCCGGCGGAGCCAAGGGAGGGAGGCGACGGATGGCGGCTCATCTCGCCGGCGGCGCGCGCCTGCCTGGATCCCTTCGCGGTGATGTGGAGCCGGTGGCTCGATCGGCAGACCCCGTTCCCGGACTCTATCCGTCCGGCGCGATGGTCGGCGTCGCGTTCGGGCTCATGCCGCACCAGACGCTCCGGCATCTTGCCGGGAATGCACAGGCTCTCCGCGTGACGCCGTGGCGGATGCTGCTGGTGGAGGGGATGCGCGAGATGCTTGGTGGAGCCGACCTCGTCACCGAGGCCGACGATCCGGCGCTCCGCGCGATCGCCTGCAGCGGTGCACCGCGCTGTGGTGAGGCGCATGCCGATACCCGCGTGTTGGCATCGGCGCTTGTGCGGCATATCCCGGCGGATGCCCGCCTTCACGTCTCCGGTTGCGCCAAGGGATGTGCGCATTCCGGCTCTGCGGATGTCACCCTCGTGGCTACGAACCAAGGCTTCGATCTCATCCGTCGTGGGACGACACGGGATGCGCCGGTCATGCGTGGGTTGACCAGCGCCGGCATCATCGCAAATCCCTCCGTGCTGCTGGGAGGCCGCTGATGCCGCACATCTATGAGACCGACGGCGCGGCGATCTATCGCCAGTCCTTTGCCGCCATCCGCTCCGAGGCCGACCTTGGCCGCTTCACGTCGGATGAAGAGCCGGTGGTGGTGCGCATGATCCATGCCGCGGGCATGGTGGGGCTGGAAGCGCATGTCCGCTTCACGCCCGGTATGGCCGCGAGCGCGCGTGCCGCCCTGCAGAACGGCGCGCCGATCCTGTGCGACGCGCGCATGGTGTCGGAGGGGATTACGCGCGCGCGACTGCCGGCCGGCAACGCCGTCATCTGCACGCTCGGTGATGTCAAGGTTCCCGAACTCGCCCAGTCGATGCACAACACGCGCTCCGCCGCCGCGCTCGAACTGTGGCGGCCGCATCTGGCCGGCGCAATCGTCGCGATCGGCAATGCGCCGACCGCGCTGTTCCATCTCCTCAACATGCTGGAGGACCCCGATTGCCCGCGGCCGGCGGCGATCATCGGCTGTCCGGTGGGCTTTGTCGGCGCTGCGGAGTCCAAGGCGGCATTGATGGCCGCGCCGCCCGCGCCGGCGCTGACGGTCGAGGGACGGCTCGGTGGTTCGGCGATCACCGTCGCCGCGGTCAATGCGCTGGCGAGCCGGAGCGAATAGATGGGACGCATCATCTGCTGCGGGCTCGGCCCAGGCGATCCGGACCTGATGAGCGTACGCGCTGATCGCACCGTACGGGCCGCGAAGCACGTCGCCTATTTCCGCAAGAGGGGCCAGCTGGGCCAGGCCCGCCGCATCGTCGAGGGGCTGCTCGCCGCCGACGTCAGCGAATATCCGATGGAATATCCCGTCACCACGGAGATCGCCTTCGACAGTCCGGACTATGCGCAGCTGCTCGGGAGCTTCTATGACGAATGGGCCGAGCGCCTGGCGCGGCTTGCGCGCGCAATCGACGTCGTCGTGCTCTGCGAGGGCGATCCCTATTTCTACGGCTCGTTCATGCATCTGCATTCGCGCCTGCAGGGGCGCGTCGAGATCGAGGTGATCGCCGGCATTCCCGGCATGGCGGGCTGCTGGAATTCGGTCGGCCAGCCGATCGCGCTGGGTGATGATGTGACCACCGTGCTGATGGGCACGTTGCCGGAGGCGGAGCTCGAGCAGAGGATGCGGAGTTCCGACGCGCTCGTCGTCATGAAGACCGGTCGCAATCTGAAGAAGATCCGCCGCGCGCTCGCCTCGGCCGGGCGTCTCGACGATGCGTGGCTGGTCGAACGCGGCACCATGCCGGATCAGCGTGTCGTCCGGCTTGCGGAGATCGGCGAGGCCGACTGTCCGTATTTTGCGATCGTGCTGGTGCACGGGCAGGGGCGGCGCAGGGAGGCGGCCGAATGAAGGGCACGCTGACCATCGCGGGACTGGGACCGGGCGACGAAGCGCTGATAACCCCAGAAGTCACAGCTGCACTTGCGGCTGCGACCGACATCGTCGGCTATGCGCCCTATGTGACGCGCGTGCCGCCGCGCGCCGGGCTCACGCTGCATCCCTCGGACAATCGCGTCGAGTTGCAGCGCGCCGCCGACGCGTTGCGGCTTGCATCCGAGGGGCGCCATGTCGTTGTGGTGTCCTCAGGCGATCCCGGCGTCTTCGCGATGGCATCCGCCGTGTTCGAGGCGCTGGAGGATGCGCCGCAATGGCGCGACCTCTCCATTCGCGTGCTGCCTGGCGTCACCGCTATGCTGGCGGCGGCAGCGAGTGCCGGCGCGCCGCTCGGTCATGATTTTTGCGCGATCAACCTCTCCCACAATCTCAAGCCATGGCCGCTGATCGAGAAGCGCCTGCGGCTCGCGGCCGAAGCCGATTTTGCCATCGCGATGTACAATCCCCGCTCGGCCAGCCGGCCGGAAGGTTTTGGTCGCGCGCTTGAGGTCTTGCGCGAAGCAGGTTGCGGCGACCGCATCGTGATCTTTGCCCGGGCCGTCAGCACGCCCGAGCAGCGGATCGAGATGGTCGAGCTGCGCGACGCGAAGCCGGAAATGGCCGACATGCGGACGCTCGTGATCGTCGGCAATTCGGCGACGCGGCGGGTCGGGCGCTGGGTCTACGCGCCGAGGCAGGTCCGATGACCGAGCCATTGCATCACATCTTCGGCGCTTTCCACAAGCGGCCTGTCGGGCAGCGGTGGCCGGATGATCATGATGACGGGAAGGCCAAGAGCACGGGCGGCGTCGATCTTGGCGCGCGCGCCGGTGCCGCCCGAGTTGCGGGCGACGATCCAGTTAATGCGACGCCCGCGCATCATCTCAAGCTCGCCGTCGAGCGTAAACGGTCCGCGCGAGACGATGACGTCGGCATCGGGCAATGGCAGCGTTCCCTCGGGCGGGTCGACAAATCGCAACGTATAGGCGTGTTGCGGTCGGTTGCCGAAGGGCGCGATGTGCTGGCGGCCGATCGCGAGGAATACGCGCGCGCGCCTGTCCGGCAGTGTCGCGACTGCGGAGACGACGTCCGCGACCTCGATCCAGCGGTCGCCGGCTTCCTTGTCCCATGGCGCGCGTTCAAGCGCGATCAACGGCGTTGCGGTTTGTGCGCAGGCGGCGATCGCGTTGCGGCTCATCTCGGCTGCGAAGGGATGCGTCGCGTCGATGACATGCGTGATGCCTTCACGACGAAGATAGTCGGCAAGACCACTGGCGCCGCCGAAGCCGCCGATCCGGGTCGGCAGCGGCTGGTCGGCCGGCGCACGGGTGCGGCCGCCATAGGAATAGACCGCGTCGATCCCCGCGCGCGCGATTGCAGCGGCGAGCAGATTGGCGTCGGCGGTTCCGCCCAGGATCAGGGCGCGCATCATGAATAATCCCTGGTTGACCATCATCGGCATCGGCGAAGATGGCCTTGCCGGCCTCTCCGACGCAAGCCGAAAGGCGCTTCGCGAAGTCGAGACGGTGTTCGGCGGCGAACGGCACCTCGCGCTGGCCGGCATCACCGACCGCGGCCGTGCCTGGCCGGTGCCGTTCGATGCGGACATTGTGCTTGAATGCCGTGGTCGTCCGACGGCGGTGCTCGCCTCGGGCGATCCGTTCTGGCATGGCGTCGGCGGAGGCCTCGCAGAGAAGCTGCAGCCGGGTGAGTGGGTCGCATACTCCGGACCATCGACATTCTTGCTTGCGGCGGCACGCTTGGGCTGGCGCTTAGAGACCGTCATCTGTCTTGGCCTTCATGCGGCACCGTTCGAGCGCCTGTTGCCGTATCTCGCGCGTGATGCACGGATCATCTGCCTGGTGCGCGACGGCAAGGCGGCTTCCGATCTCGCGCAATGGCTCACGGGCCGCGGCTGGGGGCCGTCATCGATGTGGACGCTTTCCGCGCTTGGCGGACCGCGTGAATCCATCACGCAGCATCGCGCGGATGGTTATGCGGGCGATGCAGGCGACAGCCTGGTCGCGGTTGCGCTGGAGGCGAGGGGAACGCAAGGGATCGCACGCAGTTCGGGTCTTCCCGACGCACTCTTTGTGCATGATGGGCAATTGACAAAACAGCCGATCCGCGCGCTTGCGCTGTCGGCGCTTTCGCCGCGGCCTGGCGAGAGGTTGTGGGACATCGGTGCCGGCTCAGGCTCGATCTCGATCGAATGGGCGCTGTGCGGCGGGACGGCGGTCGCCGTCGAGGCCCGCGGCGAGCGCGCCACGAACATCCGCAGCAACGCGGCGAGCTTCGGCCTGACGCACCGGATCACCGTCATCGAGGGCGAGGCGCCGGGCATCCTGTCGGACCTCGAGGCGCCCGATGCCGTGTTCATCGGTGGCGGCCTCGATGCTGATATGTTCGACGCGATCTGGTCGCGCATCGCGCCGGGAACGCGACTGGTTGCGCATGCTGTGACCCTGGAAACCGACGCGCTGCTTGCCGATCTGCATCAGCGCCATGGCGGTGACCTCATGCGCGTCGAGATCGCCCATGCCGAGCCGTTGGGGCGGTATCGCTCCTGGAAGGCTACGCGGCCGATCGTGCAATGGAGCGCTATCCGATGAAGGTCGCAGGTCTCGGATTCAGGCGCGATGCCAGTGTCGCATCCTTGCGCGACGCGCTTGACGCGGCCGGCGGTTCCGATGGCCTTGCGGCGGTTGCAACGGTGAGTAACAAGGCCGATGCGGTGGCGTTGAAAGTGCTGGCGCGGGAGTTGGATTTGCCGATCCGGGGCATTCCCGCCGAGTTATTGGCTGGGACAAGGACCGTAACGCAATCCGAGTTCATCAAGGCGAGGTTCGAAACGGGCTCGGTTGCCGAAGCCGTGGCAATCGCTGCGGCAGGACGCGGTGCGCGGCTGATTTCGGTCAGGGCGACGTCACAGGATCGGATGGCCACTGCGGCGATCGCGGAAGGAGACGGCGAATGACGGTGCATTTCATCGGCGCAGGGCCAGGCGCTGCCGATCTCCTGACCTTGCGCGGGCGCGATCTCATCGCCTCCTGCCCGGTCTGTCTTTATGCCGGATCGCTCGTGCCGGAAGGTGTCCTGGCGCATTGCCCAAAAGATGCGCGTATCGTCAACACGGCGCCGCTGTCGCTCGACGAAATCGTCGCCGAGATCGCCTGCGCGCATGCGGAGGGCAAGGACGTCGCGCGGCTGCATTCGGGCGATCTCTCGATCTGGTCGGCGATGGGCGAACAGTTGCGCCGGCTGCGCGCGTTGCAGATTCCCTATTCGGTGACACCCGGCGTGCCGGCTTTTTCGGCAGCCGCGGCGGCACTGGAGTCCGAGCTGACGCTGCCGGGCCTTGCGCAATCGGTGGTGCTGACGCGCACGCCGGGCAGGGCGAGCGTGATGCCAGATGGTGAAACGCTCGTGGCCTTTGCCGCGACCGGCGCGGTGCTCGCGATCCATCTCTCGATCCATCTGCTCGACAAGGTCGTTGCTGAGCTCACGCCGCATTACGGAGCCGACTGCCCGGTGGCGATCGTCTGGCGTGCGAGCTGGCCGGACCAGCGCATCGTGCGCGCCACGCTTTCGACCCTCGACGCCGCCGTTGGCCCCGAGCTCGAACGCTCCGCGCTGATCCTGGTCGGCAAGACGCTGGGCGCGGATGAATTCGCCGAAAGCCGCCTCTATGCGGCCGACTACGACCGCCGCTACCGGCCGGTGGGAGCCGAGCCACGCTTTCCGGAACCATCGCGATGAGCGCGGGGCTTGTGATCTCTGCGCCGGCATCCGGCGTCGGCAAGACGACGCTGACCTTGGCGCTGGCCCGCGCCTATCGCAATCGTGGGCTGAAGGTGCAATGCCTGAAGAGCGGGCCTGACTACATCGACCCCGCCTTTCATGCGGTCGCTACCGGACGCGCGTCGGTCAATCTCGATAGCTGGGCGATGGAGCGCGACGCGATTGCGCATCTGGCTGGCCGCGGCGCGGACGCCGACCTCGTGCTGGCCGAGGGCTCGATGGGGCTGTTTGACGGCGTCGCCGCACGCGGCGTGTCCGGCACCGGCGCCACCGCTGATATCGCCGAGATGATGGGGTGGCCGGTGTTGCTGGTGATCGATCCTTCCGGCCAGGCACAAACCGCGGCGGCGATCGCGGCAGGATTGCGCGATTTCCGCGCCGGCGTGCGGTTGGCCGGCGTCGTTCTCAACCGCGTTGCAAGCAAGCGGCATGAGGATCTGGTGCGCGGCGCCATGGCAGGCGCGGGCATTGCTGTGTTGGGTGCGCTGCCTCGCCATGCCGAGATCGCCTTGCCGAAGCGGCATCTTGGCCTGGTGCAGGCCGAAGAGCAGGCCGAGATCGACGGCCTGATCGAGGAAGCCGCGCGCTTCGTCGCCGAGCATGTCGACCTCGACGCCGCGCTGCGATCGGCCCGCGTCTCGCCGGTGCAATCGTCGACGCGCCGCTTCGCCGTCACGCCGCCCGGCCAGCGCATCGCGCTCGCCCGCGACGCCGCATTCTCCTTCGTCTATCCGCACATGCTCGAAGCGTGGCGCGCGGCGGGCGCAGAAATCGCGACGTTCTCGCCGCTCGCCGACGAAGGCCCCGACGCCGACGCCGACGTGTGCTGGCTGCCCGGTGGCTATCCTGAACTGCATGCCGGCCGGCTCGCCGCCAACCGGCGATTTCTCGGGCAGTTGCGTAGCTTCGCCGAGACGAGGCCGGTGCATGGCGAATGCGGGGGCTACATGGTGCTGGGCAGCGCGCTGACCGACGCCGACGATGTGCGCCACGAGATGGCGGGCTTGCTCGGCCTCGAGACGAGCTATGCCAAACGCCGCATGCATCTGGGCTACCGGCTTGCCGAGCTCGTTGCACCGATGCCCGGGCACGAGCCGGGCGCACGCCTGCGCGGCCACGAGTTTCACTACTCGACGATCATCGCGCAGCCGGATACGCCGCTCGCGGTGGTGCGCGATGCGACCGGCGCGATCGTGGCCGAAACCGGATCGCGGCGCGGCCGTGCAACGGGGACCTTCTTCCATCTGATTGCGGAGGACCGGTGAGCGGATTCGTCTCCTTCGTCTCGGCCGGCCCCGGTGATCCCGAGCTCCTGACAGTGAAAGGGGCGGCGCGGCTGCGCGAGGCCGACGTGGTGCTCTACGATGACCTTGCCTCGGGCGCGATCCTTGATCTCGCGCGCACCGGTGCCAATCTTGTCGCCGTCGGCAAGCGCGCCGGCCGGCTGTCGGCCAGGCAGCATCATGTCAGCCGGCTGCTGGTCGATTATGCCGCGACCGGCGTGCGCGTGGTTCGCCTGAAATCGGGCGACGCCGGCATCTTCGGACGGCTCGAGGAGGAGATCGAGGCGCTGCGCGCGGCCGGCATCGGCTACGAGATCGTTCCCGGCGTGACCTCGGCCTCGGTCGCCGCCGCACAGGCCGGCATTCCGCTGACCCGACGGCTGACATCGCGCCGGGTGCAGTTCGTGACCGGCGCCGACGTCACCGGTGAATTGCCGGCGGACCTGAATTGGGCGGCGCTGGCCGATCCGGAAGCGACCACCGTCGTCTACATGGGGCGGCGGACTTTCCCCGCGCTGGCGGCAAGGCTGATCGCGCAGGGACTTGCGCCCGAGACGCCGGCGTTGCTGGCGGAATCGCTCGGCCATGCCGATGAGCGGATTGTTCGCACCACGATCGAGGACCTTGCCGAACAGCTCGCGCATGCGGGTGCCGCAACGGCGGCCGCGATTATTCTGTTCGGTGCCCTGGCGCCGAACCAAGGGTGACGCGGACATGCTGACGCTTTCCCTCATCGGCATCGGTTGCGGCGATCCCCGGCAACTCACACTCGCTGCGATCGCCGCGATCAATGCCGCCGATCTAATCCTGATCCCGCGCAAGGGGACCGCGAAGTCGGATCTCGCCGAATTGCGGCGAACGATTTGCGCAGAGGCGTTGAGCAACGACCGGACACGCATTGCCGAGTTCGACCTGCCGGTGCGCGATGCCGGCGAGGAGGACTATCGCAGGGGCGTGGACGATTGGCATGATGCGGTCGCCGCGGCCTGGTCGCAGGAAATCGCGCGCCATCTCGGCGGCGAGGGACGTGTCGCCCTGCTGATCTGGGGCGATCCGTCGCTCTATGATTCAAGCCTGCGGATTGCGCGACGGCTCGATCCGCTGCCATCAATCGAAGTCATCCCCGGCATCACGTCGATCCAGGCGCTGTGCGCGGCGCATTCGTTGCCACTCAACGAGATCGGCGAGCCGTTCCTGGTCACCACCGGCCGGCGGCTGCGCGAGGGCGGATGGCCGTCCGGCACTGACACCGTGGTCGTGATGCTCGATGGCGGCGCGGCCTTCCAGGCGCTGGATCCGGCGCGGCTGCGGATCTGGTGGGGCGCCTATCTCGGCATGGCGGATCAGATCATCATGGCCGGTGAGTTGGCCGAGGTGGGTCCTCGCATCGTCGTCACGCGGCGTGAGGCGCGCGAGCGCCATGGCTGGATCATGGACTGCTACATCCTCAAGCGGCAATCATGATTAGGGGCTGTGCCGACGTATCGGCATTCCAGAGCCGCTAATCCTTGAACCCGCGTATCGACGGCTGGATCGTCAGGCGGTAGGCGACGAGCCTGTCGCCATCGAACTGCTCAAGTGTCGTCTCACAGACCGGGCAGCGATACTCGCCCTTGTTTCCTGAGCCGGACGTCAACTCGAGGCGTCGGAATCCAGCCCCGCAGCGCGGGCACGTGACGTCGTCCTTCTTCATCGGCTTACCCCAGAACAACACCGGCGGTATTTTGTAACCCAGACCGCGCGGCGGAACTATGGTCACGGCCGGAGAGCAGCGGACCATTCGTGCATGGCAACGCCGACACGACCTGGATCGAGCAACCGAGCCGGCAGTTCGATCTCGCACGGGAAACGGATCGGCAATTTCAACGTATTCCGCAAATTCAGCAACGAGTTATGGCGTGACATCGAAGCACGTTCTGAACCTTACCTGCACCGCAACAATCGCTGCCGCGTCGCGATGCCCGTCGGTTCCCCACTGCCTGTCCTCGTCAACGCGCGATCGCCGGCGAACGCTGGGTTCGCCGGCGATCCATCGCCATCAGCGGCTGCCACCTATTGCCGCGTCAGGCGAACCACGTCCTGTCTCAGCAGGTAGAGCGAGACGGCGAGCAGGACGACATCCTTCATCAGGAAGGGCACGTTGCCGGTCATCGCAGGGAAACCTCCGGCCGCAACGTCCCAGCCTTCCGGCATGAACGGGATGATCGTGACCGTCGCGATGAACGTGCCGGTCGAGCCGAGCGCGCCGAGAACGCCGAGCCGCTTGTCCCAGAAGCCCGCGAGCAGCAGGGATCCGAAGGTCCATTCCGAGGCGCCGAGGAAATAGCTGGCGCCGGCATGACCGAAGACGGGATACAGCCACCAGATCAACGGCCCGTTGCTGATGAACGGGACCAGCCGTTCGAATTCGTACGGAAACCACTTCTGGTAACCGAAGAACAGGAACATGATCACCATCGAGGCCCGGACGATATGGTAGTCGAGATCCTCCGCGAGCAGGCCGGACCGATACAGCGCGCGAACAAGCGGATTTTGCGTGGTGTTGGCAAGCGTGGTGTTGGAAAGCGTGGTCATGGTCGTGATCCTTTGACGTGACATCGCGCGGTCGCTTCATGCGACGGCGGGGAAGTCGATGTCGGTGTCGTTGATGCGGTTGAAGACGTTGGTGAAGACGGTGGTCGCGAACGCCAGGCTGATCTCGACCAGTTGCGCGTCGCTGTAACCGGCCGCCCGGATTGCCGCGAAGTCCTCGGCGCTGACGGTGCCGCTCGACTGCGCGAGCTTGCGAACGAAATTCACCAGCGCATCGCGCTTGGCGTCGCCGCTCGGCTCGCCGTCGCGGATCTGCTTCAGCGCGTCGGCCTTCACGCCGGCGAGTCTCGCGAGGTGCGAATGCGCGGCGACACAATAATCGCAGCCGCCGGCGGCGCTGATCACGAGCTTGATGACCTCCTGATCGCGCTTGGGTAGGCTGCTGCCGGCCAGCACGGCATCGGCGGCGAGGATCGACTTGAGCGCGGCCGGACCGTGGGCGGCGATTGCCGCGTAGGTGTTCGGGACGCTGCCGATCGCCTTCTTGATCTGGGCGTAGATCTGGCCCGACGGGCCGGTGTCGGTTTCGAGATTGGGGACTGAGAGACGGGACATGGTGGCACTCCTTGTTGGGGTGGCTGAACGATTGCGGAGTGACAATAGGATCGCGATATGAGACATTGAATGTCGCAATAGCTCACATATATGCTCCATAGTCTCAATCTGGCTGCTTCGGGAGATCGCCCATGGATTGGCTCAGCCGGCTGTTCGAGATGATGCCGGTGCGCGGCCGGCTCGACCTGCGCTGCAGCTATGGCGTGCCCTGGCGCATCGACCAGGGACCGGGCGTGAGCAACGAGATCCCCTATCATGCGGTGCTTGCCGGCTCGGCGATCCTCGACGATCCCGCGGGCGGGCGGCCGTTGCAGCTGAAGGCCCGGCGACATTCTTCTGCTTCCCGGCAACCCGCGGCACGTAATGCATGACGGCAGCGGGACGCCACCGCTGCCGGAGCGCAACCGGGCGGCGCAGAATTTCACGATCAGCGAGAACCTGGGTTCGGACGAGCGGCTCGACCTGCTGTGCGGACACTTCGCGATCGCCCCTCCGCACGACCGCTTGTTGCGCACCCATCTCCCGCCGCGTCTTGTCGTGCATGCCGGACCAAGTGTGGGAGAGGGAACGGCCGCACAGCTCGCCGGACTTGTGTCGCTGATGCGCAGCGAAACGACGGACGATCGTCTGGGCGGCCGCGCCATGCTGAACGCGCTGTCCACGGCGATGTTTGCGCTTGTGCTGCGGCTTGCGAGCGAGACCGACGCAGAGTCACGCGGCCTGCTTGCGCTGGCCGGCGATCCTCGCCTTGCACTGGCGGTGGCCGCCATGTTCAACGAGCCTGAGCGCGCATGGTCGCTGCCGGAGCTTGCGCGGTTGTGCAACATGTCGCGCGCCACGCTGGCACGGCAGTTCCAGGACAAGCTCGGGCGATCGGCCAGCGATCTGCTCACCGATATCAGGATGACGCTGGCGGCGAACGAGTTGAGGCGATCGTCGCTCTCGACCGGCGGCGTTGCGGAGATGGTCGGCTATCAGTCGGAGGCCGCATTTCAGCGCGCCTTCAAGAGCCACATGGGCGTCACGCCGGCGCAGTGGCGAAAAGTGCAGCATTCCGGACAGGACGTGCTGGCGGACCGTGTCGCATCGGCCGATTTGAAGGCGATGTCCGCGGCTGTTGATCGATAGTTTGCGAGGGAGAGGCGGCCGGTGGGCGATCGCCACCGGCCGCTTCGCGGGCCATCACGCCCGCACGGCGGCGGCCTGCTGCAGAACCGGGATCATGTCTTCCGGCTCCGGGCGGCTTGTGTAATCCGGGTTGACCTCGGAGTAGAGGATCACGCCGTTCTGTCCGATCACGTAGCGCCCCGGCATCGGCAGCGTCCAGCTCGGATCGTCGTTGAATGTCGGCAGATCGTTCTTCAGCTGCTTGTAAAGGGCGACCAGATAGTCGGGCAGATGGAAGCGCAGTCCGAAGGCCTCGGCGACCTCGCCCTTCGCGTCGGACAGGATCGGGAAGGAGAGCTTGTTCTGGCGCACCGATTTGCGGCTGTTCGGCGCGGTCTGCGGCGAGATCGCAACCAGCGAGGCGCCGTATTTGTCGAACTCCGCTTTGGCGGCTTCGAGCGCCTGCAGTTCCATGTTGCAATACGGGCACCAGACGCCGCGGTAGAAGCTGAGCACCAGCGGGCCGCGCTGGAACAGATCGGCCGAATTGACGACCTTGCCGTCGGGGTCCCTGAGCGAGAAGGTGGGGGCGACGTCGCCGGCCCGCTTGGCGCGTTGCGCGGCGCCGGACGCGATCAGCTCCGCGGTGGCGCGGTGCATGATCTCGATGACCGGCCGGGGAACGCTGTAGGGCGGCTTTCCGGCTTCGAAATCGGCTTTGAAAGCATCGAGTTTGGCTTGAAGCGACATGACGGTTCTCCTTGGCTGCTGCGTGGTGGACGGCGGCGCCGTCCGTGTTTGTTGAACTCACACGCAGCAAGCTAAAGGAGACCGCCGTGCCGGGTAGCGCTGCCGTCCGACTAGTCCTTATTCCCGTTGGGAATAAATCGAGCGGTCAGCAGCCGCGGCAGATGACCAGCTTGCGGTCGACGTCCTGGTCGAACTGCTGTTGCTGCCGCTCCCATGCCGACACGGTCTCGGGTTTGGGAGCGTCGGCGCGCTGCGGCTGCCGGTGGCCGACCGGTGCTAGCCAGGGCCGGCGCGAGGTCAGCGCAGCCGCATTGACGTTGGTATGATCCGCCGTCGCGCTGATCTGCAAATCGGGAAACACGCGGATCGTGTCGGACTGGCTGGCGTTCGCAGGTGAAAGCAGGCTGGCGAAGACGAAGGCCGCGGCGGCGGTATGGGCAGCGCGCTTCACGATCGAGATGCGGGACATGGCGACACTCCTTGGCGGGAGGCTCGGGATGAGCAACTCCATTGCCGCCACCCTACGCACCGGTGCGCCGCGCTGAATGCCATCGGGGATCGAAGACATGCTCGTTCGTCTCACCGGCTGCCGACGCGGGCCGGGGGACGTCGTCATTCGTTGAAGGTGCGCTCAAAGAAGGTCACGAACGTCCGCGCCTTGGCGGTCGCGGCGCGCCCGCCCGGAAGCACGGCCCAGAGATCGAGCGCGGGCAGACCCCATTCCGGCAACACCGCCCGCACGGCGCCCGACCGGAGTTCGGGGCTGAACATCCATTCCGATGCGACGGCGATGCCCGCATCGGCAAGCACTGCGGCCCTGACGCCCTCGGCGGCGGTCACCCGCAGCCGGCTCTGCACGGTGACGGCGAGCTCTGTGCTGTCGCGCCGGAACGACCACACGCTGCCCTCGCGGAGATAGACGACGGCCTGATGCCGGCTCAGCTCACTCGGCGTGGACGGCGTGCCGGCGCGCTTGAAATAAGCCGGCGTGCCCAGCACCAGGCGCCTGCATCTTGCAACACGGCGTGCGGTCAGCGTCGAGTCCGTCATCTTGCCCATTCGCAGCGCCACGTCGATGCCCTCCTGCACGAGGTCGATCTGACGATCGTCGAGCACGACCTCGAGTTCGAGCTCCGGGTTCTGCGCCAGAAACTTCGGCAGCATCGGAATGAGATGAATGCGGGCGAAGGTGACGGCGGCGCAGACGCGCAACCGGCCCTTGAGGCCCGCGCCGGCGCCACGCGCGGCGAGCTCTGCCTCGGCGGCCTCTTCCAGCGCGCGCCTGGCACGCTCGAGATAGCCCAATCCTGCTTCCGTCGGGGTGAGGCCACGGGTCGAACGGGTGAGCAGTTTGACCCCGAGAAATTCCTCGAGCTGCGCGACGGACTTCGAGACCGCCGGCTGGCCGATCCGAAGTTGCCGCGCGGCGCCGGAGAAGGATCCGGTTTCGATCACCCGAACGAAGGTCTCCATTGCCGCCAGGCGGTCCATGATATTCTCCGCAGGAATGAGCCGGTCCGCCCTTTCTGCCATGCCCTGCGAAGGTTGACCATCACGCGCGCCGGTGCGAGCCGGCGGCCGCTCGATGGTGTCGCTACCGGTCGAGCAGGGTTGGCTTGAACACGGAGAGCGGCGCGGGATCGCGGCTCGGCGGCGGCGGGACCTTCCCGTCGATATCGGTGAAGCCGTATTCGGCCGCCAATTCCGAGGCGAGCAGTATCTGGCCGCTCTTGGCCATCACGTCGGGATCGGCGGCAAGTGCGGCGACCGCGCGGCCGGCGAACACCGGCGTCTCGCCGCGTTCGGCAATCAGCCTGGCGAGCGCCGGCGGCACGCGGTCGGGCTGCGCCGCAAGCTTCTCGCTCTTGATGTAGCCGGGCCAGATCGAGACCGCGGCGACGCCGAAAGGCTGCAGCTCATGCGCCATGTCGCGCGCCATCCGATCGACGCCTGATTTCTGAACGCCGAACGGGACATTGAAGGTGTATCTGACGCCGCCACCCGACGAGGTGTTGACGATCAGGCCGCGCGCTTGCCGCAGCATCAGCGGGACGGCGAGCTGGCTCGCGACGAAATGCGAGCGCAGGCCGACGCGATGCAGGGTGTCCCACAGCGAGGTCGGCACCTGCCAGAACGGGACATTGACCGGCATCACGTTCGGCGCCGCAAACACATTGTTGACGAGCACGTCGAGGCGGCCATGGTCGCGCCGGATCAGGTCGAAGATCTCCTGCACCGAACCGTCGTCCGAATGATCGCACAGCAGGCCGATGCCCCGGCCGCCGGCCTCATCGATCGCAGCGATGGTCTCATCCAGCGATCCCGGCCACTCCGATCCTCCGCTCTTGCGTGTGCGCGCCGTGACGATGACGGTGGCGCCGGCTTCGGCGAGGCCGATCGCGACGCCCTTTCCGACGCCGCGGCTTCCTCCCGTCACCAGCGCGATACGATCCTTGAGGCGTCCCTTGGTCATGCGATCTCCCGATATGGCTTCTTTGGAAGATAACTTGACAATAATCTTCCTAGGAAGATATTAGGCTCAGAATGTCGAAGGCGTCAACCAGGGAGGTTTCGCGATGGTCACGAGGGAAGAGAATGAATTGCTGTGCCGCGTCACGGGTGACGCGCCGATGGGACGGATGCTGCGGCAGCATTACTGGCTGCCGGCCGTTCTCTCGGTGCGCGTGCGCAAGGGAGAGGCACCGGTCCGGGTCAAGTTGTTCGGCCGCAACTTCGTGGCGTTCAGAGGCAAGGACGGCACCGTCGGATTCCTCGACGAGGCCTGTCCGCATCGCGGCGCCTCGCTTGCGCTAGCGCGGGTCGATGATTGCTCGCTGACCTGCCTGTTTCACGGCTGGAAGATCAACGCCAGCGGCGAGGTGCTGGACGTTCCCAATGAGCCGAACAACCCCAGGGAATTCGCCAAGACCGTCAAGGCGAAATCCTATCCGGTGCGGGAAGGCGCCGGGCTGATCTGGGTTTGGCTCGGGGAGGGCACGGCGCCGCCCGCGCCGGACTTCGAATGGATGGATCTGCCGCCGGATCAGGTTTACGCGGCCGGCATCGAGCTCAATGCCAACTGGCTGCAGGGCGTCGAGGCCACCATCGATTCCTCGCATGTCGCGCTGCTGCATCAGAGCTGGACCGCGACATCGTCGAGCGATTTCGGTGCGACCCGCGTCAACACCGAAGTCGGCTACGAATTCGAGAAGAAGTCCTACGGCTTCCGCGCCGCGGCGCTGCGTACCGCGCCGGACGGATCGTGCCTTGCCCGCGTCACCGAGTTCGTGATGCCCTACTATGGCCTGATCGCGCCGATCTTCTCCGGACCGCAGCAGGATCGCACTGCGATCATCGCGGTGCCAATCGACGACGAGAACCTGATCCAGTGGTACATTTTCTACAATCCCGAGAAGCCGGTGGATTCCTGGCGCAAGGTGCAGCGCGCCAACCAGTGGCCGATGGCCGGCGGCCTGCCGGGTGACCAAACCAACAATTGGGGACAGAACCGCCAGATCATGGATGCCGGCAACAGCACCGGTTTCCACGAGATCGTCATCGAGGATTTCGTGGTGATGGTCAGTATGGGGCCGATCGTCGACCGTTCGCAGGAATATCTCTGCTCGGCGGACCAGGCGATTGTCAGGGTGCGTCGCCAACTGCTCGACGAGGTGCGCGGCTTCATGGACGGCAAGGCGCCGAAGAGCGGCCAGAGCGAAACCACGTCCTACAAGGACATTCGCGCGGTCGGTGGCCGGCTCGCCTCCGCCTCGGAGGATTGGCGGCAGATACCCCGTTGATCGGATCGGAAGCCCCCCGGGCGCGGACGGTGTGTCCGCGCCCATGTCCCGGTCTTGGCCCAGGAGACGCCATCTCATGACATTGCAAAAATCGACCTGGCATCATCTATGTGCCGCCGCGAAACTGTCGGAAGGCGAGCCGCTCGGCTTCAAGGTGGGCGACCGGCGTGTCGCGCTCTACAAGGTCGACGACGACATCTTCGCAACGGACGATGTCTGCTCGCACGCGTTTGCGCTGTTGTCGACGGGGTTTCTCGAAGGACACGTGATCGAATGCCCGCTGCATGGCGCGATGTTCGATGTCCGTAACGGCAAATGCCGGTCCAGCGCCTACAAGGATATCGAGGTGTTCAAGGTCGAGATCCGCGACGGCGAGGTCTATGTACAGCTCGACGGCGGTGCTGCGCTCGAAACTGCTCGTGAGGGCGGCGTGGACGTCAAGCCGTGAGCGGCCTTGTCGTCATCGGCGCATCCTATGCCGGCATTCAGGCGGCGCTTGCGGCGCGTGACGCCGGCTATGCCGAGCCGATGACCGTGATCGCCGATGAGCGCGCGCTGCCGTATCAACGGCCGCCGCTTTCCAAGGACTTCCTGCTCGGCGAGATCGGCGCCCATGAGCTCCTCATGCACGACGAGGCCATTTTCGCTGGCAAGCGAATCGAGCTGCTCCTGGGCCATCGCGTTGTCGAGATCGATCGCAGTGCCGGCCGGGTCGCGCTGGCCGGCGGCGCGGTGCTCGCCTTCGACAGCCTCGTCATCGCGACCGGCTCGCGCGCGCGGAGGATCGCTATCAGCGGCGCCGAACTCGACGGCGTCTGCTATCTGCGATCGGTCGCTGATGCCCTCGATCTCAAGGCGCGGCTCGGCCGGGCCAGCGAGATCGTGATCGTGGGTGGCGGCTTCATCGGGCTCGAGGTGGCGTCCTCGGCGGCCAGGTTCGGCAAGCGGGTGACGATGATCGAGGCCGCGTCCCGATTGCTCGAACGGGCGGTGTCTCCGGTGGTGTCGCGCTTCCTGCTTGATCGTCACGTCCGCGCGGGCGTTGCGGTGAAGTTCGGCACGGCTGTTTCGGCCATGATCGGAGAGGGCGGACGGGTCGTGGCGGTCGAACTGAACGGCGGCGTCCGTCTCGGCGCCGACCTTGTCGTCGTCGGCATTGGCGGCATCGCCAATGATGAGCTCGCCATTGCCGCGGGGCTCGAATGCGCCAATGGCATCGTGGTGGATGAGCATGGCCGGACCGCATGCCCGGGCATCTACGCCGCCGGCGACTGCGCCAATCACTACAGCCGGTTCGCGGAGGGCTGGATCAGGCTGGAGTCGGTTCAGCATGCGCAGGATCAGGGAGCGGCCGCAGGGCTTGCGATCGCGGATCGCCACGAGCCGTACGACAGTGTGCCGCGGTTCTGGTCGGATCAGCACGATCTCAAGCTTCAGACCGTTGGCCTCGCCGCGCGCAGCGACCGGATCGCTATCCGCGGCGCGATCGAAGCCGGCCGGTTCTCCGTGTTCAGCTACCGGCAGGGCAAGCTGGTCGCGGTCGACAGCATCAACAATCCGGGCGATCAGATGGTGGCGCGGCGCCTGATCGCTGCCGGCATTTCGCCGACACCGGACCAGGCCGAAGACAACTCATGCGATCTCAAATCGCTGCTGAAGACGGGCAACAAGGCTGTTGCGTAGTGTGTCGGCGGAGGCAGTCAATCGGCTGCGGCGAGCCGGCCGGACTTCTTCGGCGCCTTCACGGTTCGGACGGCGAGCAGCTTGCGCAGGCAGCGGTCGAGCATGGCGAGCTCCGCCTTGGTGAGCCCGCTCGCCTCGGTCACGCTCGCAACGACTCTCGCAACCTCGGCAATGCCGCGGTCGGCGGTCGCGAGACCCTTGGCGGTGAGGCGGACCAGCTCCGAGCGGCCGTCGTCGCTGGCCGAGACGCGGAGAACGAAGCCGCCTTCCTGCAGCCGGGCCACGCGCTTGGTCATGGCGCCCGATGTGACGAGGAGGGCGCGGAACAGGTCGGTCGGACGCAACTCGTACGGCTTTCCCGAGCGCCTGAGCGCCAGCAGGACATAGAGCTCACCGGTCTGCAGGCCGACGGCCTTCGCGATGTCCTGCAGGCGCATCTCATGCAGTTGGTTGACGCGCTCCAGCCGCAACAAGGTGCAGGCGGCGGCGAGGTCGAGGTCGGGGCGCTGTTCGAGCCAGGCGGCCTCGATGTCGTCGTAAAGGGTGCTGTCGGGTGCAGGCGGCTGCTTGATCGCAGGTTCGGCGCGGCGTGACACGCTGCTCTTCTTCATTCCCTTCCAGTCCCCTTCGTCCCGCGCCAGCGGCGCGGCATCATCCGTACAATAATCTAACACTGTCGAATTGATGTGTCGCCCCGCAAGTTCCTTGGTCTCGCTCGAGGTCCCGCGATCGCGCCGCGGAGCGGCCATTTGCCGCTTGAAGTTTGGGTTGACAACTATCTTCCTAGGAAGAATATTCCGGGTAAGAAAACAGAGGGAGGAGCGCATGCGCGGACTTCGCGCGAGATTCTGGTTCGCAGCCTTGCTGGCTGCTTGCGGTCCGGCCGGGGCGGCCGAGACCGAGTTGATCCTCGGCCAGACCATGCCCTATAGCGGGCCGGCGTCGGCGCTGAGTGCCGTCGGCAAGGTGCAGACCCGCTATTTCCAGATGATCAACGACCGCGGCGGCATCAACGGCCACAAGGTCAACCTGATCTCGCTCGACGATGGCTATAGCCCGCCGAAGGCCGTCGAGCAGACGCGCCGATTGATCGAGAATGACGAGGCAGTCGCGATCTTCGGCAGCATGGGAACCGCGCAGAATGCGGCGGTCCAGAAATATCTCAATGCCAAGAAGATCCCTCAGCTGTTCGTGTTCGCGGCCAGCGAGCGCTTCGCCGATCCGAAGACGAGCCCTTACACGATCTCGGGGATGACGCTGTTCAGCACCGAGGCTGCGATCTATGCGCGGCTGGTCGCCGAGCACACTCCCGCCTCGCGCGTCGCCGTGTTGTACCAGAACGACGACTACGGCCGCGAATATCTCCGCAGCTTCAGGGCCGAACTGGCCCGGCTCGATCCCAAGGCCGAGATTGTCGCAGCGTCGCCTTACGAGGTCACGTCGCCCACGGTCGATTCGCAGGTCGTCTCGCTGGCCAGCACCAACGCCAACGTGTTTCTCAATGCGTCGACCGGCAAGTTTACCTCGCAGGCGATCCGCAAGGCAGGCGAGCTCGGCTGGCGTGCGCAGCAGTTCCTGCCGATCGGCAGCAACTTCGTGCCGACGATCCTCAGGCCGGCCGGGCTCGACAACGCCAAGGGGGCGATCTCGGCGACGCCGACCAAGTCGGTCGGCGATCCGGAATGGGCCAACGATCCCGCTTATCTCGAGTGGCTGGCCTTCATGAAAAAGTACTATCCCGAGGGCGACATCGAGGATCAGCTCAACTTCACCGGATGGAATGTCGCTGTCCTCATGACCAAGGTTATCGAGGCTTGCGGCGACGATCTGTCCCGGCAGAACCTCATGAAGCACGCCACCGCGCTGAAGAACGTTGCGCTTCCGGGCTTGATCCCGGGAATCACCGTCAACACCAGCCCGGACGATTATCGTTTGATCACGTCGCTGCGGCCGCAGCGTTTCGATGGCGAACGCTGGGTTCCGATGTCCGGGGCCATGGCCGCGCAGTGAGGTGTGCGTCGGTGATTCGCCGCTAACGGCCGCGCCTCAACTCCTCGGTGGCGCGGCGGAGCACCTCGTGAAGCCATTCATGTGACGGTTCGTTCTCGACCCGTTCGTGCCAGAGCAGCCGAACCTCGACGGGCGTCGTAGTGTAAGGCAGCTCATGGGTCGTGATCGCATGCGCCTGCTCGAGCGCACGCGCCAGCGGCCGCGGAACGATCGCCGCCAGTTCGGACTCGACCAGCAGCGCGGGGAGGGCCAGGAAATGTGGCAGCGAGACCGCGATCCGTGGCGGGTGGTCGCTGTCAGACAGTGCCCGTTCAAGCGCGGGGCGGTCATACATCTCGGAACGCCTGGCAAGCCCGCGCTCGGAGATGTAGCCGCCGATCGCGCCCTCCTGTTCGCCGCCAAAGGACACGACGACCAGCGGCAGGGTCGCGAGCTTCGCCTTGTCGAGTCGGCCAAGCTTGCGTTTTTTGCCGACGATCAGCACGTCGTCATATTCGAACAGCAGGGCGGTGCGGAAGCGGCTCGGCGGCGACGAGAACACGCCGATCGCGACATCGATGCGGCCAAGGTCGATCTGCTCGGCAAGATCGATCCGCGTCACCGGCTTGATCGTGAGGTCGACCGCGGGAGCCTCCCGGCTCAAGATCTTCAAGAGCGGCGGCGCCAGCACCATCGTCGTGAAGTCGTTGGCGGCGAGCGTGAACGGCTTGGTCGAGACCGCCGGAACGAAGGTCGGCAGCTCGACCGCGGCCTCCAGCGACCGCAGCGCCTGGCGCACCTGCGGGGCCATCGTCAACGCGCGGGCTGTCGGCTGCATGCCGGTCGCCGTGCGCACGAACAGGTCGTCATCGAGCATCTCGCGCAGCCGCGCCAGCGAGTGGCTGACGGCGGACTGGCTCAGCGCGACCTTCTGGCTGGCGCGCAGCACGCTGCGCTCCTCCATGACGGCGTCGAACACCTTGAGCAGGTTCAGGTCCAGTGTCTTGAAGGAAACGGACACGATGGCAGTCCCGTCTGTAGCGGATCGCTCGCTCCGGCAAATCGTTACGATCATTTGCAGTTAAGGCCAGGCGTACGGTGGATGCAACCGACCGGATCGTCCGGGAGCGCATCGCAGTATCGCTGCCATTGGCGATCTGAAGCCGGTTCAGGATCAATCTGCAAGACTTTCACTTCCGCAACGCGACGTTCTGGCCAACATTGGCGTCACCGGGTTGGGAGGAGAAAAACGATGAAGCCCTGGGTGAGATCGGCCCGAAGTGGTGTGCGCAAATCAGTTGGACTGGCGCTGACGCTCCTGGCTGTAGCGCCGTCCGCGGTTGCACAGAACGGGCCGGTCAGGCTCGGCGTGCTGACCGACATGTCGTCGCTCTACGCAGATAATGGCGGCCAGGGCTCGGTCGTCGCGGCGCAGATGGCGGTGGACGACTTCAAGGGCAAGGTGCTCGGGCGGCCGATCGAGATCGTCGCGGGGGATCACCAGAACAAGGCGGATATCGGCTCGGTGATTACCCGGCGCTGGCTGGAAAACGAGAATGTTGAGGCGATCCTCGATGTTCCGAATTCCGCGGTCGCGCTGGCGGTGCAAGGCATCACGCGCGACAAGAAGAAGCTCTTCCTTGCCACCGGCGCGGCCACGTCCCGGCTGACCGGCGACGAGTGCTCGCCGACCGGTATCCACTGGACCTACGACACCTATGCGCTGTCGCAGGGGACGACGCGCGCGATCTCGCGTCTCGGCGCCAGGTCCTGGTTCTTCCTGTCGGCCGACTATTCGCTCGGCGCGCAGCTCGAGGCCGACAGCCGCAAGGTGATCGACGCCACCGGCGGCAAGGTGGTCGGCGCGGTGAAGCACCCGATCAACACGCCCGATTTCTCGTCCTTCCTGCTCCAGGCGCAGGCCTCCAGGGCCGACGTGATCGCACTCGCCGACGCCGGCGGCGATTTCATCAACGCCGTGAAGCAGGCGGGCGAGTTCGGCGTGACGCGCGGGCAAAAGCTTGCCGGCCTGATCGTCTTCATCGCCGACATCCACAGCCTCGGCCTGCAAAGCGCGCAAGGCCTGATGCTCAGCTCAGCCTTCTACTGGGACCTCAACGATGAGACGCGGGCGTGGTCGAAGCGCTTCATCGAGAAGACGAAGAAAGTGCCCACCATGATCCATGCCGGCACCTATGGCGCTGTCATGCACTACCTCAAGGCGGTCGAAGCCGCAGGCAGGCTCGACGGACCCGCTGTCGCCGCCAAGATGCGCGAATTGCCGGTGAACGATTTCATGACCCGTAACGGCAAGATCCGGCCGGACGGAAGGCTGGTCCGCGACATGTATCTGTTCCGCGTCAAGGCTCCGGAAGAGTCGAAGTACCAGTTCGATTACTACCAGCTATTGGCGACGATCCCGGGGGACGAAGCTTTCAGACCGATGGAGGGCGGCGGATGTCCGTTCGTGAAGAAGTCGTGATTGATGCGAACGGGGTGTGCGGAGTTGCGCGCAATCCAATCGACGACGTGATCGCTAGCCGCCTTTCGTGCCGTCAGTTCTCCGACAGTCCGGTCGCGCGGTCGACCATTGAGCAAATCCTGCGTGTGGCGCGGTTTGCGCCGAGTGGCGCAAACATTCAGCCCTGGCACGTCTACGTGCTCGCGGGTGCTGCCAAGACCGAGGTGTCGGCGGCCCTTCTGCACGCCTATGAGCGGGAGCCGGGCGAGCACGTCTCCGAGTATCAATACTACGCCACCGAGTTCCCCGAGCCGTATCTCAGCCGTCGCCAGGAGTTCGGACGATTGTTCTATGGCTCGCTCGGAATAGAGCAGAGCGACGCCGCGGCGCGGAGCAGGCAGACCGCAAGAAATTTCGCGTTCTTCGGCGCGCCGGTCGGACTGATCGTGACCATCGATCGTCGGCTCGCCATGGGAAGCTGGCTCGATCTCGGCATGTTCATCCAGACCGTGATGCTGGCGGCAGTCGGACGCGGACTGCAATCCTGCCCGCAGGAAACGCTCGCCAAGTACCACCGGATCTTGCGTCCGATGCTGTCGATCCCTGCAGAGCAGATGGTGGCATGCGGGATCTCGATGGGTCACCCGAGGGAGCAGGCGAGGGCGCGGCTGATGCCGCGCGCGGATTTGGAGGCGTTCGCCTCCTTCAAGGGTTTTGAGAACTAGAACAGGAGTAAGTCATGGGAAGCCGGGAACAGCTTATCGAACGCAGCATTCCGTTTCTGCGCGAAGTCAAGGACATGACGCCGAGCGCGGCGATGGAGCGATGGCTCAACGAGACCTACGGCGAGACGAGCGCGCTTTACCACGATCTCGCACGCCTCATCAAAATGGGCGTCGAGGAGGGCTGGGCGGCGAACCAGGAGGTGGAGGGTCCGAACTATCGGCGCAGCCGCATCCTTGAGCCGGTCCCCGAGACGTTCCAGTTCAGCATCACCGCGGTCTACATGAACAGCGCCGATCCGCGCCGCTTCAAGGACGACGACGATCATGACGTGCTGCGCGGCCAGTATCACGGCCATCCCTATGGCGAGCTCAACCTCGTCGTTCCCCTCGACAGGGGCGCGCAGTTGAAGGGCTTGCAGGGCTGGCAGGGGCCGGGCTGGACCGCGCCGGATCCGGGCAGCCGACACTATCCCGAGGTCAGGGGCGGCGCAGTGATCGCGCTGTTTTATCTGCCTGCCGGGCGCATCTCCTACGATTTCAAGGCACCGGCCTGACGTCCGGCGTCCGTGGCCACGCAGCAATCAGGTCTGGAGCAAGCTCATGACGTTGATCTATCCGGTCGATTCGAACGGCGTTCACCCCCTGCGTCTGTCTCCCGCGTACCGAAGCGCGATCAAACGTTCGCCGCGAAAGCCGCTGATCCCGATGCGGCACACGCTCTCGGAGCTGACCGGGCCGGTCTACGGTCACGAGACCGTGCGCGCGCACGACAATGATCTCACCATCCAGGCGAAGGGCGAGCCACTCGGCGAGCGCATCATCGTGCATGGTCACGTGCTCGACGAGGACGGCCGCGGCGTGCCGAACACACTGGTCGAGTTGTGGCAGGCCAATGCCTGCGGCCGCTACATCCATGTCGTCGATCAGCATCCGGCGCCGCTCGATCCCCACTTCACCGGCGCCGGGCGGACGCAGTCCGATGCAGCCGGCTACTACAAGTTCATCACCATCAAGCCCGGCGCCTATCCCTGGGGCAATCACCACAATGCCTGGCGGCCGGCGCATATCCACTTCTCGGTGTTCGGCCATTCCTTCGTCTCGCGTCTGGTGACGCAGATGTATTTCCCCGGCGATCCCTTGTTTCCGTTCGATCCGATCTTCAACTCGGTGACCGATGTAAAGGCGCGGGCGCGGATGATCTCGTCGTTCGATCTCGACAACACCAAGCCGGAATGGGCGCTGTGCTACCGCTTCGATATCGTGCTGCGCGGCCGCAATGCCACGCCGATGGAGACCAAGTAAGTGTCGAACCAGCGTCTTGATGGAATCACGCCCTCGCAGACCGTCGGTCCTTACTTCAAGTATGGCCTGACGCCGAACGGCGAATATGAATGGAACGACGCCTTCACCAGCAATCTCTTGACACCTGATGTCTCGGGCGAGCGCATCCGGGTCGAGGGCAAGGTCTATGACGGCGACGGCGCCGTGATCCCGGATTGCATGCTGGAGATCTGGCAGGCAGATAGCCAGGGCCGCTTCTCCGATCCGCAGGATGCGCGCGCGCTGCCGAACTCCTCGTTCAAGGGTTTTGGCCGCTGCGGCACCGACAAGAGCGGCGGCTATTCGTTCGACACCATCAGGCCCGGCGTAGTGCCGGATGCCGACGGCAAGCCGCAGGCGCCGCATATCGCGCTCGCGGTGTTCGCGCGCGGCATGCTGTTGCATCTCTACACGCGGATCTATTTTGACGACGAGGCCGGCAACGCCGGTGATTCCGTGCTCGCGCTCGTGCCGGCCGATCGCCGCGCCACCTTGATCGCCAAGCGCAAGGCCGGTGCGGGCCATACCTACACGTTCGACGTCCATCTGCAGGGCGACAACGAAACGGTGTTCTTCGACGTCTAGCCGGCCGGGACGAGGCGCGCAGCTCAAGCGGGGGATGCCTCAGGACTTGCGGTGCCTCGCGTTGACCGCGATCGCGGCCGCGGCGGTCCGGTTTTCGACCCCAAGCTTGGCGTAAATCTGCTCGAGATGCTTGTCGACAGTGCGCGGGCTCAAGCCAAGGATCTGCGCAATGTCGCGGTTGGTCTTGCCCTTGGAGAGCCAGGACAGCACCTCGCCCTCTCGGGTGGTCAGGCCGAGCTCGCTGGAGAATTCGGCCGGCATGTCGCCGCTGGTGTCCTTGGCCAGCCGCAGCAGGAACTCGTTGGGCCCGAGCTTGCCCATATATTGCAGCCGAAGCTGCTCGTTGCCGGGGAATGACGCCACGGTCGCGGTCTTCTTTCCGGCAACACCTTTCTGCGCCTGATCGAGCCATTGCGGCATCGGCTCCGGCAGCACGAAATTGTCGGCAGCGTCGGCGAGCGTGTCCGACAGCAATTTCTGTGCCTGCGGCGTCGCCCACAGCAGCGCGCCTGACCTGTTGACCGCGAGCAGATAGCGGCCGGAGACGTCGAGCGCCGCGCGGGCGCTTTGCGTCATTCGCGCATTGGCGAGATGGACCCGGATGCGGGCTAGCATCTCCTCGACCACGATCGGCTTGGTGACATAGTCGACGCCGCCGGCCTCGAGCCCGCGCACGATGTGCTCGGTTTCGGCCAGCCCCGTCATGAAGATGATCGGGACGCCGTCGAGCCCGGCGTCGCGCTTCAGCCGCCTGCAGGTCTCGAAGCCGTCCATGCCGGGCATCACGGCATCGAGCAGCACGATATCCGGCGTGATCTGCTCGACGATGCGCATCGCGGAGGCCCCGTCGAGCGCCACCATCACGGTCATGCCGGCGCCGTCGAGCGCGTCGGTGAGGAGGCGCAACGTCTCCGGCGAGTCATCGACGACGAGCGCGACGTCGCGCTTTCTTTGTTCAATGGTCATAGCTGTGCAATATCTTCAATGTCGCCATATACTGATCGAGATCGAACCGGTCGATCAGCGTGCGCATCTGGCCGACGAAATCGGCGTGTTCGGGATGTTCGTTGCCGATTTCATCGAGCTTGAGCTGGATCGCCCTGATATAGCCGAGCTGGCCGAGGCTGATCAGCTCTTCGACATATTTCACGGGCGGACGAGAGCCACTGTCGGGTTTCCATTGCGGGAGCGGAGCCTGCTCGGCCTCATACTGCCACTCGATCTTGAGCAGCAGGCGGATGGTCTCTAACAGCCGCGGGATGTCGATCGGCTTCATAAGGTAGCCGTCGTGGAAAGGTTGCGCCAGCGGCGCGCCATGGGCCTCCAGCGCACTGGCCGAGATCATCAGGATACGGGCCTGGTGATGGCCTTCAGCGCGCAAGGTTTCGGCGACCGTCCAGCCGTCCATGCCCGCCATCGAGATATCGAGCAGGAACATGTCCGGCCGACAATGCTGCGCCAGCGCGAGGCAGCCCGGTCCGTCCGGTGCGCTGAGCAGGATGAAGCCGAGCGGCGCCAGGATCTCGCGCAAGAGGTCGCGGTGGGTCGGATCGTCGTCGGTGATCAGGATCGTCTTGCGCGGGCCGTGATAGCCATAGATGGGGGCCTCGACTGGCGCTTCGCGGCGCGGATTGGTGACCTCGGAGAGCAGCAGCTTGACCCGGAACGTGCTGCCGGCGCCGACGCTGGATGTCACCTTGATGTCGCCGCCCATCACGCCGGCGAGCAGGCGGCTGATGGTCAGGCCAAGCCCGGTGCCGGTCTGCGGCTGCGAAACGCCGAGCGCGCCGCGCTCGAAGGGCGCGAAGATGCGTTCGAGGTCGTCAGGCTGGATGCCCGGGCCGGTGTCGGTGACCTCGAACTCGGCGACCGGGCTGCGGTAGTGGACGATGAATTGTACGCGCCCGGCCTGCGTGAACTTGATCGCGTTGGAGAGCAAATTGATCAGGATCTGCCGCAGCCGCTTCTCGTCGGCATAGACCACGACCGGCAGCACCGCCGGCCGCTTGAACACGAAGTCAATGCCTTTTGCTGCGGCCTGGAGGCGGAACATGCCGACCAGCTGATCGAGGAAATCGGTCAGGCGCACCTCGTCGCGCGAGAGGTAAAGGCGACCCGCCTCGATCTTGGAAATGTCGAGAATGCCGTCGATCAGGCCCGACAGATGGTCGGCGCTGCGGCGGACCACGCGCACCTGGTCGCGCGGCCGCGTCTGCAGGCTGTTGTCCTGCTCCAGCAGCTGCGCATAACCGGAGATCGCGTTCAGCGGCGAGCGAAGCTCGTGGCTCAGGCCGACGACGTACCGGCTCTTGGCGAGATTGGCGGATTCCGCAACTTCCTTGGCGCGTTGCAGTTCGGCATCGGTGCGCTTGTGAGCATCGATTTCCTGGATCAGCAGCGTGGTCTGGCGCCGCGTTTCTTCTTCCGCGGCGCGTCGGCTCTGCTGCGCCAGCACGAACAGCCAGGCGACAACGCCGATGATGAGGGTCAGCGCAAAGAACACCTTCCACAGCACGTCGGCCAGCAATTCGTTGGCATGCACGGCCGCCGTGGTCTGCAGGTAGATCAGGCCGAGCACCAGCGCCACCAGACCGGCCGAGACCGCGAACACGCCGAGGTAATGTCCGAGCTGCGAGTTGAGGCGCGCATAGATCGGCTGCGGCATCACCTTGCTCAATGCGTCCGACACCTGCGCGCCGATCCGCGCATGCGGCTTGCAGAGATCGTGGCAGCGGGCGTCGAGCGAGCAGCACAATGAGCAGATCGGGCCGGCATAGGCCGGGCAGGCGGCCATGTCCTCGGGCTCGAACGCATGCTCGCAGATACAGCACTGGATCGATTCAAGGTTCTGCCAGCTTCGTTTCGGTTTGCGTGCGATGTAGTATTTGCCGTCGGTCGCCCAGGCAATCAGGGGGGCCGCGATGAACGCGACGGCCAGCGCAACGAATGCGGACAGCGCCTTCGCCGTCGGGCCGAACAGGCCGTAGAACGCGCTGATCGAGACGACGGTCGCAATCGTCATCGCGCCGACGCCGACCGGATTGATGTCGCAGAGATGGGCGCGCTTGAACTCGATATGCTGCGGCCGCAAGCCGAGCGGCTTGTTGATGACAAGATCGGCCACCAGCGCGCCGACCCAGGCGATCGCGACATTCGAGTAGAGCGCGAGCGTCTGCTCCAGCGCCTTGTAGACGCCGATCTCCATCAACAGCAGCGCGACGACGACGTTGAACACCAGCCACACCACGCGGCCGGGATGCGAGTGGGTGAGGCGGGAGAAGAAGTTCGACCAGGCGATCGAGCCGGCATAGGCGTTGGTGACGTTGATCTTGACCTGCGACAGGATCACGAACGTGCCGGTCAGCGCCATCGCGAGATCCGGCTGCGACAGCACGTAGCGGAAGGCTTCGAGATACATGTTGGCGGGCTCGGCCGCGTGTTCGGCCGAGACGCCGTGGCTGAGCGCGAAGAAGGCCAGGAACGAGCCCGCCAGCAGTTTCAGCGCGCCGAGCACGATCCACCCGGGACCGGCGCTCAGCAGGGCGATCCACCAGGCCTTGCGCGAGGTGCGGCGGTCGCGCGGCAGGAAGCGCAGGAAGTCGACCTGCTCGCCGATCTGCGCCACCAGCGCGAACACGACGGAGGCCGCGGTGCCGAACAGCAGGAGATCGAGGTTGCCTGCGGGATCGCCGTGATCGCCGGCGAATTTGCGCCACTCGGTGAACGAATGCGGATTGGCCCAGGCGATCGCCGCGAACGGCATGATGTGGAGGATGATCCACAACGGCTGGGTCCAGAGCTGGAAGCGGCTGATCAGCGTGATGCCGTAGATCACGAGCGGAATGATTACGACTGCGCTGATCAAATAGCCGATCGGCCGGGGAATGCCGAAGCACATGTCCAGTGCGCTGGCCAGGATCACGGCCTCGATCGCGAAGAAGATGAAGGTGAAGGAGGCGTAGATCAGCGAGGTGATGGTCGAACCGATATAGCCGAAGCCGGCGCCGCGGGTCAGCAGATCGATATCGATGCCGCATTTTGCGGCGTGGTAGGCGATCGGCAGCCCGCAAAGGAAGATGATGACGCTGACGACCAGGATCGCGGCGGAGGCGTTCATCGCGCCATAGTTCAGCGTGATGGTGCCCCCGATCGCCTCCAGCGCAAGGAAGGAGATCGCGCCGAGCGCGGTGTTGGCGACGCGGGCGGCGGACCAGCGCCTGGCGCTCTTGGCGGTGAAGCGCAGCGCGTAGTCTTCCAGCGTCTGGTTGGCGACCCATTGATTGTATTGGCGCCTGACGCGGTCTATCCGCTGCCGCCCTGCCACTCGTTCTTACTCCTGGTCCACGATGCTCTGATCGCGGGCAAATCCCGTACCAAAAACCTACGTCGCTATTTTGCGGTGCAGTATACGCGATCTCACGTATCAGTGCGGTGCACAAAAGTAAGCAATCCTCGCCTCATCAATAAGCGTTCTCGAACCAGATGGGGTGCTCATGTCAGACGAAACAAAACCAGGACTGCAGTCTCCGCTTCGGCGCAAGCTCTTGATGGGAATGGCCGCTTTGCCGGCCGTTTCGATGCTGGGCCGTCCGGCATTTGCCGATGTTCCTGCAACCTCCGCGGTCAACACCACGGGTCTTGCAGTCACCGATAGCGAAGTCACGGTCGGTATCCTGCACTCGGTGACCGGCACCATGGCGATCTCCGAGACCGGATCGGTCGAGGCCGAGAAGCTCGCGATCGAGCAGATCAACGCCGCCGGCGGCGTGCTCGGCCGCAAGATCAAGTTCATCCAGGAAGACGGCGCGAGCGACTGGCCGACCTTCGCGGAAAAGGCGAAGAAGCTCCTGGTCAACGACAAATGCGCCGCCGTGATGGGCTGCTGGACCTCGGCCTCGCGCAAGGCGGTGCTGCCGGTGTTCGAGCAGTACAACGGCATGCTCTACTATCCGACCTTCTATGAAGGCCTCGAGCAGTCCAAGAACGTCATCTACACCGGCCAGGAGGCGACGCAGCAGATCATCGCCGGCCTCGACTGGGTCAACAAGACCAAGGGCGCCAAGAGCTTCTATCTGCTCGGCTCGGACTACATCTGGCCGCGCACCTCGAACAAGATCGCGCGCAAGCATATCGAGAACCACCTGCAGGGCTGCAAGGTGGTCGGCGAGGAATACTTCCCGCTCGGCTCGACCCAGTTCAACTCGGTCATCAACAAGATCAAGCTGACCAAGCCTGACGTGATCTATGCGATCATCGTCGGCGGCTCGAACGTCGCGTTCTACAAGCAGCTGAAGGCGGCCGGCATCGACCTGTCGAAGCAGACGCTGCTGACGATCTCGGTCACCGAGGACGAGATCGACGGTATCGGCGGCGAAAACATCGCCGGCGCCTACGCCTGTATGAAGTACTTCCAGTCGCTCGACAACGCCAACAACAAGGCGTTCGTGCCCGCCTTCAAGAAGATGTGGGGCGAGAAGACCGTGATCGGCGACGTGACGCAAGCCGCCTATCTCGGCCCGTGGCTGTGGAAGTTGACGGTGGAGAAGGCAGGCTCCTTCGACATCGACAAGATCGCGGCGGCGTCGCCCGGCGTCGAGTTCAAGGGCGCGCCGGAAGGCTACGTCCGGATCCACGAGAACCATCACTTGTGGTCAAAGACCCGCGTCGGACGCGCCAAGGCCGATGGCCAGTATGAGCTGATCTACGAGACCGCCGATCTCGTCGAGCCGGATCCGTTCCCCAAGGGTTACCAGTGAGGCGGCGCGCCTAGCGCGCCACCCTCAACCTCAACGCATCGCGGCGTGGACGTTACCCGCCCACGCCGCGGATCGGACGCCGCTGCGTCGCGGCGCACGCCGGTGGACTGCCCTTGGACTGGAGGATCAGATGTTCGGCGACTATTCGATCGGTGATCTCGGCGCCATCCTTGCGATGCAGGGATTCGCCGGGCTCATCCTGTTCTCCGTCTACGTGCTGATGGCGCTGGGGCTTGCCATCATCTTCGGCCAGATGGGCGTTATCAACATGGCCCATGGCGAGTTCATGATCCTCGGCGCCTACGTCACCTGGATGACGTCGAACACGGTGCAGCACATCGCGCCCTGGCTGTTTCCCGGCTACTTCTTCATCGCGATGATCCTGGCGTTCATCGCGTCCGGCGCGCTCGGCATGCTGGTCGAGTGGGCGCTGATACGGCATCTCTACAAGCGTCCGCTCGACACGCTGCTGGCGACCTGGGGTCTCAGCCTGATCCTGCAACAGGCCTATCGCTCGATCTTCGGCGCGCGCGAGGTCGGCGTCGAGCTGCCGGAGTGGATGATGGGTTCCTGGCAGGCGACCGACTCGATCCAGATCCCGATCAACGGCATGTTCGTGATGGCGCTGACCATCCTGATCACGATCGCGGTTGCCTACGTGCTGTTCTGGTCGAGCTGGGGCAAGCAGGTGCGCGCAGTGGTGCAGAACCGCGTGATGGCCGGCGCCGTCGGCATCAACACCGAGAAGGTCGACCGCTACACCTTTGCGCTCGGCTGCGGCATCGCCGGCGTCGCAGGCTCGGCCTTCACCATGATCGGGTCGACCGGGCCGACCGCCGGCCAGCTCTACATCGTCGATACCTTCCTGGTGGTCGTGTTCGGCGGCGCCGCGTCGCTGTTCGGCACCATTGCCTCGGCCTTCTCGATCTCGCAGACCCAGTCGACGCTGGAATTCTTCCTGTCGGGATCGATGGCCAAGGTGATCACGCTGCTCACGATCGTCGCGATCCTGATGGTGCGTCCGCAGGGGCTCTTCGCGCTCAAGGTCCGCAAATAAGAACAACAGGCAGGTCATGATCATCAACTCGCGCTTTTTCAATCGCTCTGAACTGATCGGCTTTTTTGCGCTCGCGGTGCTGTTGTTTGTCATCCTGCCGCTGTCGCTGGATATCTTCCGCCTCAACCTGGTCGCCAAATACCTGACCTACGCCTTCGTCGGCATCGGCCTCGTGCTGTGCTGGGGCTATGGCGGCATCTTGAGCCTGGGGCAGGGCGTGTTCTTCGGCCTCGGCGGCTACTGCATGGCGATGTACCTCAAGCTCGAGGCGTCCTCGGTTGCCAACACCAAGATCCAGTCGACGCCGGGCATTCCCGACTTCATGGACTGGAACCAGATCACGCAGCTTCCGCTGTTCTGGAAGCCGTTCCACAGTTTTCCGCTCACGGTGCTGGCGATCTTGCTGGTTCCCGCCTTCTTTGCGCTGATCATCGGCGCGGCGATGTTCAAGCGCCGGGTCGGCGGCGTGTATTTTGCGATCATCACGCAGGCCATCGCCGCGATCCTCACCATTCTGATCGTGGGACAGCAGGGCTACACCGGCGGCATCAACGGCATCACCGATCTGCGCACACTGCACGGTTGGGACATCCGCACCGATCACGCCAAATTCATTCTGTACTTTGTCGAGGTTGTGTTGCTGTTCGGTTGCATCGTCGCCGCGCAGTTCATCCGCCTGACAAAACTCGGGCGCATCCTGGTGGCGATGAGGGAGCAGGAGGACCGCGTGCGCTTCTCCGGTTACAGCGTCGCCAATTTCAAGATCTTCGCGTTCTGCGCCGCGGCGGTGTTTGCCGCGATCGGCGGCGCCATGTTCACGCTCGAGGTCGGCTTCATGTCGCCGTCCTTTGTCGGCATTGTGCCGTCGATCGAGATGGTGATCTACACCGCGGTCGGTGGCCGGATGTCGATCTTCGGTGCGGTCTGGGGCGCGCTGCTGGTCAATTTCGCCAAGACCAGCCTCTCGGAGTCCTTCCCGCAGCTCTGGCTGTTCGGCCTCGGCGCGCTGTTCATCGCGGTCGTGCTGGCGTTCCCGAACGGGCTCTCCGGCATCTGGGCGGACCACGTCCAGCCGCGCATCGACCGCCTGCTGGCATCGCGAAGATCAAAATCGGCGGCGCTTGTCGCCGACGGCGCACCGGCTGAGTGAGGAGGAACCATCATGCTCGTCGGTCATCAGCCCAAGGACTTCCTGCTCGCGGTCTCCGGCCTCACCGTGTCCTTTGACGGCTTCAAGGCGGTGAACGATCTCTCCTTCTATGTCGAGGAGAACGAGATCCGCGTCATCATCGGCCCGAACGGCGCCGGCAAGACCACGGTGCTCGACCTGATCTGCGGCAAGACCAGGGCCACATCAGGCTCGATCCAGTTCCGCGGCCAGGAGCTGACCAGGCTGCGCGAGAACGAAATCGTGCAGGCCGGCGTCGGCCGCAAGTTCCAGACGCCGTCGGTGTTCGAGGATCTCACCGTGTTCGAGAACCTCGAAATCTCCTATCCGCGCGGCCGCACCGTGTTCGGCTCGCTGGCCTTCCAGCGCGATGATGCGGTCAAGCAGCGGGTCGAGGAGGTCGCCGAGATGATCTTCCTGAAGGATCGCCTCAACACCTATGCCGACCAGCTGAGCCACGGCCAGAAGCAGTGGCTCGAGATCGGCATGCTGCTGATCCAGGACCCGGACTTGCTGATGCTCGACGAGCCGGTCGCCGGCATGAGCGTGTCCGAGCGCGCCAAGACCGCCGAGCTGCTCAACCGCATCATCAAGGACCGCTCGGTGCTGGTGATCGAGCACGACATGAAGTTCGTCGAGGACATCGCCCACAAGGTCACCGTGCTGCACCAGGGACAGATCCTGTCCGAGGGAACCATGGAGCACGTCAAGAACGATCCCAAGGTCATTGAAGTTTACCTGGGCCACTAGCCCATGATCCCGGAAAGTGGCGTCCGGTTTCCGGACAAGATCATGGGCACGAACTAAGGAGCGCGTCGATGCTGGCAATCAATGATCTTCACGTCGCCTATGGCCAGAGCGAGGTGCTGCACGGCCTCAACGTCTCAGTCGCGCCCAACGAGATCGTTGCGATCATGGGCCGCAACGGCATGGGCAAGACCACGCTGATGAAGTCCCTGATGGGCATCCTGCCGGCCAAGAGCGGCAAGGTGACGATGGACGGCACCGAGCTCGGCACCATGAAGAGCTACGAGCGGGTCGCGAAGGGCCTCGCCTATGTACCGCAGGGCCGCATGATCTTCTCAACCATGACGGTGAAGGAGAACATCGAGACCGGGCTCGTGGTGTCAGGCGGTTCCGAGGTCCCCGGCGATATCTACGAACTGTTCCCGGTGCTGCTCGAGATGAAGGGCCGCCGCGGCGGCAATCTCTCGGGTGGGCAACAGCAGCAGCTCGCGATCGCCCGGGCACTTGCGACCAAGCCGAAGGTGCTGCTGCTGGACGAGCCGACCGAGGGCATCCAGCCGTCGATCATCAAGGACATGGCGCGCACCTTGAAGCGGATCCGCGACGAGCGGGGGCTATCGATCGTCGTCTCCGAGCAGGTGCTGAGCTTCGCGCTCGACATCGCTGACCGCGTGCTCGTCATCGAGAACGGCGAGATCGTCCGCGACGATCCGCGCGACAGCGTCGATGCCGCACAGATCTCGAAATATCTGTCTGTCTAACCAGTAACCCAAGGGGAGCAAGCGATGCCAGATACACTGATCAAGGTTGATCTCAGCAAGTCCGCCTATGAAAACGACAAGATCCACAACCGCTGGCATCCGGAGGTTCCGATCGTCGAGTGGGTCAGCCCGGGCGACGATTTCATCATCGAGACCGTCGACTGGACCGGCGGCTTCATCAAGAATAACGACTCGGCCGACGACGTTCGCGACATCGACCTGTCGATCGTGCACTTCCTGTCGGGCCCGATCGGCGTCAAGGGTGCCGAGCCCGGCGACCTCCTGGTTGTTGACCTGCTCGACGTCGGTCCGCTCAAGGAGAGCCTGTGGGGCTTCAACGGTTTCTTCTCCAAGCAGAATGGCGGCGGCTTCCTGACCGACCATTTCCCGCTGGCGCAGAAGTCGATCTGGGACATCAAGGGTCTCTACACGTCGTCGCGCCACATCCCCGGTGTGAACTTCGCCGGACTGATCCATCCCGGCCTGATCGGGTGCTTGCCCGATGCGAAGATGCTGGCGGCCTGGAACAAGCGCGAGGCCGAGCTGATCGCGACCAACCCGACCCGCGTGCCGGGCCTCGCCAATCCGCCGTTCGCGCCGACCGCCCATGCCGGCCAGGCCAAGGGCGATGCCAAGGCCAAGATCGGTCTCGAAGGCGCGCGCACCGTGCCGCCGCGCGAGCATGGCGGCAATTGCGACATCAAGGACCTTTCGCGCGGCTCGAAGATCTATTTCCCGGTCTATGTGCCGGGCGGCGGGCTCTCGATGGGCGACCTGCATTTCAGCCAGGGCGACGGCGAGATCACCTTCTGTGGCGCCATCGAAATGGCCGGCTGGTTGCATATCAAGGTCGATATCATCAAGGACGGCGTAGCGAAGTACGGCATCAAGAACCCCGTGTTCAAGCCGTCGCCGATCACGCCGAACTACAAGGACTATTTGATCTTCGAGGGCATCTCGGTCGACGAGGCCGGCAAGCAGCACTATCTCGACGTCCACATCGCCTATCGCCAGGCCTGCCTGAACGCGATCGAGTACCTGAAGAAGTTCGGCTACTCCGGCGCCCAGGCCTATTCGATCCTCGGCACCGCGCCGTGTCAGGGCCACATCTCCGGCGTGGTCGACGTGCCCAATGCCTGCGCCACGCTGTGGCTGCCGACGGAAATCTTCGACTTCGACGTGATGCCGTCGTCGGCGGGACCGATCAAGCACATCAAGGGTGACATCCAGATGCCGATCTCGCCCGACAAGTGATCCTTCAAGTGATCCCTGCGCGAAGGATGCGGGACGGCTGCGTATTGGCCGCCTCGCATCCATCGCCGGATGTCACGCACGACTGCGCAAGGATTAAGGAAATGCCGATCTACGAATATCTCTGCAACGACTGCGGTCCCTTCACCGACATGCGGCCGATGGCCGAATGCGACCTGCCGCAGGACTGTCCGCAATGCGAGACGACGTCGCCGCGCGTGATACTGACCGCGCCGGCGTTCTTCTGCATGCCCTCGGACAAGCGCAAGGCGCACGCCACCAATGAGCAGAGCCGGCACGCGCCGAAGACGCTCGATCAGTACAAGGCCGCGCACGGGCCGGGCTGCGGCTGCTGTTCCACCACGGGCAAGAACAAGCCGGCACGGCTGATGACCAAGACCAAGAGCGGGGCAAAGGGCTTTCCGACCGCGCGTCCCTGGATGATCAGCCACTGACGGCGTGGCTGGTCGTCAGGCCTGCTCGGCGACCTTCAACGCTTCGGTGCGGATCTCCTCGACCAGCCGTTCCTTCAGGGCGACGAATTCCGGCGTGGTCTTGATCTTGTAGGAGCGGGGATGCGGCAGATCGACCGTAATCTCGGCCTTGATGCGGCCGGGGCGCGCGCTCATGACGATCACGCGGCTGCCGAGGAAGATCGCTTCCTCGATGTCGTGCGTCACGAACAGCACGGTCTTCTGGTCGCGTTCCCAGATCCCGAGCAGCATCTCCTGCATCAATGCCCGCGTCTGGTTGTCGAGCGCGCCGAACGGCTCGTCGAGCAGCAGGATCTTCGGATCATTGGCCAGCGCCCGGGCAATCGCCGTGCGTTGCTGCATGCCGCCCGACAACTGCTTGGGCCAGTGATTTTCGAAGCCGGATAGCCCGACCCGGCGAATGAAGGCGTCGGCTATCTCGTGGCGCTCGGCTTGCGGAACACCGCGCTCGCGCAGGCCGAAGGCGATGTTCTCGCGCACGGTCAGCCAGGGAAACAGCGTGTAGGATTGGAACACCATGCCGCGATCGGCGCCGGGGTCCGTGACCTCGCGGCCATCGAGCGTGACCCGCCCGCTGGTCGGCCGGTCGAGCCCGGCGATGATCCTGAGCAGGGTGGATTTTCCGCAACCCGACGGCCCGAGAATGGTGACGAAGTCGTTGTCGCCAACATCGAGGCTTGTCGGCTCGAGCGCTTGGGTCGGCGCATGGCCGGCGCGGGCGGGGAAGGTTCGCGAGACCTGATCGATCCTGAGCGCGGTCATGCAAGCTTCCACGGGAACAGCCAGGCGTTGAAGGCCTTGAACAGGAAGTCGGAGATCAGGCCGATCAGCCCGATGACGATGATGCCGAAGATGATCTGGCCGGTGTTGAGCAGTGCCTGGCTGTCGGTGATCATGTGCCCGATGCCCGACGACGAGCCGATCAATTCGGCGACGATGACGTAGGTCCAGGCCCAGCCCAGCACCAGCCGGAGGATCTCGGCAATCTCGGGGGCTGCGGAGGGCAGCAGCACGCGGCGGATGATGCCGCGGTCGCGGGCGCCGAGCGTGTAGGCGGCTTCGACCAGGTCGCGTCTTGTGGCGCCGACGGTCACCGCCACCATCAGGATGATCTGAAACACCGCGCCGATGAAGATCACGAGCAGCTTTTGCAGCTCGCCGATGCCCGCCCACAGGATCAACAGCGGGATGAAGGCGGAGGCCGGCAGATAGCGCGCAAAGGACACGAAGGGTTCGAGGAAGGCTTCGATCGGCTTGTAGGCGCCCATCAGCACGCCGAGCGGCACCGCGATCGCGGCGGCAAGGGCAAAGCCGCCGACGACCCGCCAGATCGTCATCCCGATATCGAACAGGAAGCCTTGCTTGGCGATCAGCTCATAGCCCTCCTGCACCATGGTCAGGGGATTGGCGAGGAATGTCTTCGACACGTGGCCGCCGAACGTGGCCCAGGACCACAGGGCGACGAACAGCACGAAGAACGCGAGGCCGTAGGCCACGCGCTGCTTCGATGTCGTGGGCTCGAGAGGACGCATCACGGTATCCAGGCGAATCTCATGCGCCAGTCCCGCCTGCAGTGCCGCGAGGCGGGGCCGGCCGAAATGATTGTTGCGTTACTTGATGAAGCTTGCGTCGTAGATGTCGTCGACCTTCGGCGCAGCCTTGATGATGCCGACCTCGAGCAGCAGCTCGGCTGCATCCTTGTTGAAGGTGAGGAAGTCGCCGGCGAAGAATTTCTGGTTGGCGGCCTTGTCCTGCCAGCGCAGGTATTTTGCCGAGTTGCCGAACTGCTCGCCGGACTGCTTCACGTCTGCGCCCATGATCTCGTAGGCCTTGGCCTGATCCTTGGCGATCATGTCCAGCGCCTCGAAATAGCTGTCGGCGAGCGCCTGGGCCGCCTTCGGATTGTCGGTCAGGAATTTTGGCGTGCAGCCGAACGTATCCATCACCATCGGATAGTCGAGCGTGGTCGCGATGATCTTGCCCTTGTCGGGCGCCGCGCGCACGGTCGACAGATAAGGCTCGTAGGTCATCGCGGCATCGTTCTGACCGGAGACGAAGGCCTGCGCGGCGGCAGCCGGCTCCAGATTCACCACGGTGACATCCTTCACCGTGAGGCCATTCTTCTTCAGCATCCAGGCCAGCGCGAAATAGGGCGAGGTGCCTGGCGCGGAGGCGGCGACGGTCTTGCCCTTCAGGTCCTTGATCGCGACGACGTCGTTGCGCACGGCCATGCCGTCGGCGCCATAGCTCTTGTCGAGCTGGAAGATCTGCTTGGTCGCGACGCCATTGGCATTCCAGGAGATCCAGGTCTCGACCGTCGTGGCGGCGCACTGGATGTCGCCCGAGGCAATCGCGAGATGCCGGTCCTTCTGCGGGATCTTCTTCAGCGTCACGTCGAGGCCGTTCTTCTTGAAGATGCCGGCCTCCTTGGCGAGCGTCAGCGGTGCGAAGCCGGTCCATCCGGAGATGCCGACGCCGACCTTGACGTCATCGGCGAGCGCGGCGGTGGACGCGAGCAAAGCTGCGACTGCGGGCAATAGCTTGAAGGAACGCATGATTGTCGACTCCTTGAACGACGGATTGAAGCCTGTTGATCTCTTCACGTCAGTGATCTCCTCACGTCAGTGATCTCTTCACGTCAGTCGCGGCGGATTGCCGCATGAGACGCGTCTGTGAATAGTTGCCCATGATGCATTGCATGAATTATGCCGCGCAAGATGTTCTCAGCCTCCCGTGAAGCGAGCTACCAGCCGGTGCGTCTCGCCCGGATAGTGCAGCCGCACCGCGGTCAGCGTCCGTGCGCTGCGCCAGGTATAGCGATCGATCACGAGGCAGGGCGCGCCGACCGCGATGTCGAGTGCCTTGGCCGTGCGATCGTCGGCAACGACGGCGCTGATTGTGTGCTCAGCCTCGGTCCACGGCACATGATGCAGCAGCCATGATCCCGGCGGTTCGCGTGCAAAGTCGGCCGTTGCGGCCTCCGGCACGGTGGCGAGATCGATCAGCCTGTCCTCGACGGCGAACGGCACATTGTCGGCGCTGTGCCGGCAGGCGATCGCGACCACCTTGCCGGCCTTGCTTGCACCGAGCCGGGCGCGATCAGCCGATGTGGCGGTGCGCCGCCGGCAATCGATCAGCTGATAGCCATAGCTGCGCCCGAGCGCGGTGATCTCGGCTCTGATGTCGGCGATCTTGAGCACCGCCGACAGATGCTGCGGACGGCGCACGAAGGAACCGGCGCGGCGGCGGCGCTCGATCAGGTCGGCCTGCGCCAGCTCCGACAGCGCCTTGCTCACCGTCATTCGCGAGCAGTGATAGCGCGCCATCAATTGATGCTCGAAGGGGATGCGATGACCCGGCGGCCATTCGCCGGTCAGGATCCGCGTCTCGATGTCGAGCCGGATCCGCTTGTAGAGCGTCGGCTTGCCGGCCGTATCAGGGCGGGCCCGATCGGAGGCGAGACTCATGCCACGAGCCTCCGGACGCTTGCATTGAATTGCTCGCGCGCCCTGGCACGCAGCCGGTGCCGTCCGCCCGCGACCACCTTGTCGCCGCCGGCCCAGACGCAGTCGATCGCGTCGGCTCCGGCCGCAAACAGCCAGCCGTCGAGAACGGCATCGTCTGACCGTCCGGCCAGGGACGGATGCGCGGTGTCGAGGGTGACGATGTCGGCCCGCGCGCCGGGGACCAGCCCAGTCCTGGTTTGTGCCAGCGCCTGCGCACCGCCTGCGAGCGCGTGATCGAGCAGCGCGCGGCCGGTGGATGCGCCGGGACGCCCGGAGAGCACATTGCGCTCCCGGTGCTTCAGTCGCTGGCCGTACTCGAGCTGACGCAGCTCGTCGGCGACTCCGACCAGCACGTTGGAATCGGTTCCGATGCCGAACCGGCCGCCTGCGGCGAGGAATTCGCGCGCCGAAAAGATGCCGTCGCCGAGACTCGCTTCGGTGACCGGGCAGAGGCCGGCCACTGCGCCGCAGCGGGCGAGCGCAACGACTTCCTGATCCGTCATGTGGGTCGCGTGAATCAGGCACCAGCGCTGATTGACGGGCGCATGTTCGAGCAGCCATTCCACCGGCCGCTGCCCGGACCAGGCGAGGCAATCCTCGACCTCGCGCACCTGCTCGGCAGCGTGGATATGGATTGGGTCTGGCCCGGCGAGCGGGATGATCGCCGCAAGTTCATCGGGTGACACCGCACGAAGGCTATGTGGCGCGATGCCGATATTGGCGCCGGGCAATTTTCGGATCACCTCGCGCGAGGCTGCCATCAGCGCGGCGAACTGATCGACCGAGCAGATGAAGCGACGCTGACCCGCATGCGGCGCTGCGCCGCCAAAAGTGCTGTGGGCATAGAAGCTCGGCAGCAGCGTCAGCCCGATGCCGGAGGCCTCAGTGGCTTCAGCAATGCGCACTGCCATCTCGGCAGGATTGGCATAAGGCGAGCCGTCGCGATCATGATGCAGATAGTGAAACTCGCCGACGCGGGTAAAGCCCCGCTCGAGCATCTCGACATAGAGCAGGGTCGCTACGGCCGCGACGTCGTCCGGCGTCATTTCCAACGCAAAGCGATACATCGTCTCACGCCAGGTCCAGAACGTATCGGTGGTGTCGCCGCGCAGCTCGGCGAGGCCGGCCATGCCGCGCTGAAAGGCGTGGCTGTGCAGGCTCGCCAATCCCGGAACCGCCACTTGGTGACGTTCGTCGCCGGCGGTCGCCGCCACGCCCGGCGTCACCGAAGCGATCGTGCCGCTGGCGACGGCGACCTGCACGTCACTGGCCCAGCCCGAAGGCAGCAGCGCGAATGCGAAATGCAGTCGTGTCATTTTTCCACGCCGGCTGGACAGAACCGGCACACGATTATATGTCTAGACATATAAGTCAAGCATCCCACCTCGAGGGGACGATCGCATGGCAGAGCGTTTCGACCGCATCTGGCACAACGCCCGGCTCGCCCCGATGCGCGGCGATCGCGCCGATCTCGGCGAGATCGAGCGGGGCCTGATCGCGGCGCGTGACGGCCGCATCGTCTATGCGGGCGCGCAATCGGATTTTCCTGTGGATGCGGACGCCATTCAACGGATCGATTGCGGCGGCCGCTGGATCACGCCCGGGCTGGTCGATTGCCACACCCATCTCGTCTTTGGCGGCAACCGCGCGCATGAGTTCGAGCTTCGCCTAAAGGGCGCGAGCTATGAGGAGATCGCGCGCGCGGGCGGCGGCATCGTCTCGACCGTGGCGGCGACGCGCAAGGCGACCGAGGCGGAGCTTGTCGCCGGCGCACTGCCGCGGCTCGACGCGCTGGTCGGCGAGGGCGCAACCACCGTCGAGATCAAGTCCGGCTATGGCCTGAATGCCGAGACCGAGATGCGGCAGCTGGCCGCCGCACGCAGTCTCGGCCAGCTGCGGCAGGTTGCGATCCGCACGTCCTTTCTCGGTGCGCATGCGCTGCCGCCCGAAGCCGATGGCGACAAGGATCGCTACATCGATCTGGTCTGCAACGAGATGCTGCCGGCCGTGGCCAAGGCCGGTCTTGCCGATGCCGTTGACGGCTTCATGGAGGGCATTGCATTTTCCGGAGAGCAGACGGCGCGGGTGTTCGAGGCGGCGCGTACGCTCGGACTACCCGTGAAGCTGCATGCGGATCAACTGTCAAATCTTGGCGGTGCAGCGCTCGCCGCAAGATTCTCCGCGCTATCAGCCGATCATCTGGAGCACACCGATGAAGCCGGCGTCGCCGCGATGGCAAAGGCGGGGACCGTCGCGGTCCTGCTGCCCGGCGCGTTCTACTTCATTCGTGAAACGCAGAAGCCGCCGGTCGAGCTATTCCGCGCCCACGGCGTGCAGATGGCGCTGGCGACCGACTGCAATCCCGGCAGCTCGCCGCTCACCTCGCTCTTGCTCGCGATGAACATGGGCGCAACGCTGTTCCGGATGACGGTCGCTGAATGTCTCGCCGGCGTGACGCGGGAAGGAGCGCGCGCGCTCGGCATGCTCGCCGAGACCGGCACGCTCGAAGCCGGCAAATGGTGCGATTTCGCGATCTGGGACATCGAGCGCCCGGCCGAACTGGTTTACCGCATTGGCTTCAACCCGCTGCACAGCCGGGTGTGGAGGGGACAATGAGTGACCGCGATGCGCCTGTCGTCGTGACACCCGGAACCGTCGGCCTGGACGTGCTGGCGCGAGTGCTTGCGGGCGCGACCATCGTGCTCGATCCGTCGTGTTGGCCGCGCGTCGAGGCGGCTGCGGAGATCGTGGCGAAGGCCGCGCGTATCGATGTTCCCGTCTACGGCATCAATACCGGCTTCGGGAAGCTGGCGTCGACGCGCATCGCGCCTGATCAAACAGCACTGCTTCAGCGCAACCTCATCCTGTCGCATTGCTGCGGGGTCGGGCCAGCGACGCCCGAGCCGATCGTCCGCCTGATGATGGCGCTGAAAGTGATCTCGCTCGGCCGCGGCGCGTCCGGCGTGCGCCGCGACGTCATCGAGCAGTTGCAGGGCATGCTGGCGCGCGGCGTTGATCCGCTGGTGCCGCAGCAGGGCTCCGTCGGGGCCTCCGGCGATCTGGCGCCGCTCGCCCATATGACCGCGGTCATGATCGGGGAAGGGCAGGCAGTCGTGGACGGCAAGGTCGTGCCGGGCCGCGAGGCACTTGCGGCCGCCGGTCTCGCGCCGCTGACGCTTGGTCCCAAAGAGGGGCTTGCGCTGATCAACGGCACACAGTTTTCGACCGCGTATGCGATTTCCGGCCTGCTGCGCGCGCATCGTCTGGCGCGTGCCGCGCTGGTGACCGGTGCGCTGTCAGTTGACGCGGCGATGGCGTCCACGGTGCCGTTCCGCCCGGAAATCCAGGCATTGCGCGGCCATGACGGGCAGATCGCCGCGGCAGCTGCCTTGACTGCGCTGCTCGACGGCAGCGACATCAGGCAATCGCACCTCGAAGGCGATGAGCGGGTGCAGGACCCTTATTGTCTGCGCTGCCAGCCGCAGGTCGCGGGCGCGGTGCTCGATCTGCTCGCGCAAGCCGCGCGCGGGCTGACCATCGAGGCCAACGCCGTGACCGACAACCCGCTGGTCCTGGTTGAGACCGGCGAGATCGTCTCGGGCGGCAATTTTCATGCTGAGCCGGTGGCGTTCGCAGCCGACCAGATCGCGCTCGGTCTGGCTGAGATCGGCGCGACCAGCGAGCGGCGGATCGCGACCCTCGTCGACCCAGCCCTGAACTTCGGTCTGCCGCCGTTCCTGACGCCCGAGCCCGGCATCAATTCCGGCTTTATGATCGCCGAGGTGACGGCGGCGGCGCTCTATGCCGAGAACAAGCAGCGCGCAATGCCGTGCTCAATCGACTCCACGCCGACCAGCGCCAATCAGGAGGATCACGTCTCGATGGCCGCGCACGCCGCGCGCCGGCTGTCCGACATGGCCGACAACCTTGCCGCCATCCTCGGCATCGAGCTCCTGGTCGCCGCGCAAGGCATCACCTTGCGCGCACCACATTCGACAAGTGCGCCGCTCGCGGCCGTCATCGCCGCGTTGCGCGAGCACGTTCCGGCGCTCGCTGCTGATCGCTACATGGCCGACGATCTCGCCAAGGCTGCGGCGCTGATCGAGGCCGATACGTTACCGGCCACGGCGATCGCCGCCCTTTCAGCTGATCCGTTTCCAAGACTTGCCTAGAAGACTTGCCTAGAAGACTTGCTTAGCCCACAGGAACATCCGTCATGAACCGCCGACTGGATAACGAACGTGTCATCCGTGCTCCCCGCGGCCCCGAGATCAGCGCGAAGAGCTGGCTGACGGAAGCACCGCTGCGCATGCTGATGAACAATCTGGATCCAGATGTCGCCGAGCGTCCGAGCGAGCTTGTGGTCTATGGCGGCATCGGACGTGCGGCGCGCGACTGGGAGAGCTTTGACCGGATTGCCGCCTCCCTGCGCAAGCTCGAAGGCGACCAGACGCTGCTGGTGCAATCCGGCAAGCCGGTCGGCATCTTCCGCACCCATGCGGATGCGCCGCGCGTCCTGATCGCGAATTCGAACCTGGTGCCGCATTGGGCAACGCTCGATCATTTCAACGAGCTCGACCGGCAGGGCCTGATGATGTTCGGCCAGATGACGGCGGGGTCATGGATCTATATCGGCAGCCAGGGGATCGTGCAGGGGACCTACGAGACGTTTGTCGAGGTCGGGCGCCGGCATTATGGCGGCAGTCTCGCCGGCAAATGGATCCTCACGGCGGGCCTCGGCGGCATGGGCGGCGCGCAGCCGCTCGCCGCGACGATGGCGGGCGCCTCGATGCTGGCGGTGGAATGCCAGCCGAGCCGCATTGAGATGCGCTTGCGCACGGGTTACCTCGACCGCCAGGCGACGACGCTCGATGAAGCGCTGGCGATCATCGCTGACGCGGCCAAGAGCCAAAAGCCGGTTTCGGTCGGCCTGCTCGGCAACGCGGCCGAGATCTTTCCCGAACTGGTGCGCCGCGGCGTGCGGCCGGACATCGTGACCGACCAGACCAGCGCGCACGATCCGATCAACGGCTATCTGCCGAAGGGGTGGACGCTTGCCGAGTGGGAAGCCAGGCGCGCCGCCGATCCGAAGGCCGTGGAAAGCGCAGCCAAGACCTCGATGGTCGATCACGTCCAGGCCATGCTGGATTTCCACGCGCAGGGAATCCCGACGCTCGACTACGGCAACAATATTCGCCAGATGGCGAAGGACATGGGCCTGAAGCAGGCGTTCGATTTTCCGGGCTTCGTTCCGGCCTATATCCGTCCGCTGTTTTGCCGCGGTGTGGGACCGTTTCGCTGGGCGGCGCTGTCAGGGGATCCCGAGGACATCTTCAAGACCGATGCCAAGGTCAAGGAACTGATGCCCAACGACAGCCATCTGCACAATTGGCTAGACATGGCCAAGGCGCGCATCAAGTTTCAGGGGCTGCCGGCGCGAATTTGCTGGGTCGGCCTCGGCGACCGCCATCGTCTCGGCCTTGCCTTCAACGAGATGGTGGCGCGCGGCGAACTCAAGGCGCCGATCGTGATCGGCCGCGACCATCTCGACAGCGGCTCGGTGGCGAGCCCGAACCGCGAGACCGAGGCGATGCGCGATGGCTCGGACGCGGTGTCGGATTGGCCGTTGCTCAACGCTCTGCTCAACTGTGCGAGCGGCGCGACCTGGGTGTCACTGCACCATGGCGGCGGCGTCGGCATCGGCTACTCGCAGCACGCCGGCATGGTGATCGTTGCCGACGGCACGCCGGAGGCGGCGCGCCGCCTCGAGCGCGTGCTGTGGAACGATCCGGCGACCGGCGTCATGCGTCACGCCGACGCCGGCTATGAGACCGCGGTCGAATGCGCCCGGGCCAATGGGCTTGATCTGCCGAGCTTGCGCGCCTGAGTCGACGTTGGCGCGAAGCGGGGTTCTCGCCAAGCATTTCAATCCGCCGAGAGCGGTTCGCCGGTCAGCGACCAGCTCTCGCCATCGAATGTCGCAATCCGCAGCGTCCGGAACGGCGTGTAGTCGCCGGGCCGGGTGCTGATCGAGATGCCCGGCAGCATCATCGGCAGCCGCTCGCCGTTCAACGAGGTCGCCTCCTTGATCAGGTTCTCGCGGGTCAATTGATTGCCGCATTTGCGCAATGCCAACTCCACTGCATGCACGTTCATGTAGGCGACCAGCACGGAATAGTCGTCCGGATTGGCCGAAGGTGCGTATTTTTTCAGGAAATCCTTGTAGGCGTTGACTTCGTCGTCCTTGGCCCAGGCCGGATCGCCCGGCTGCTTGAGAAACTGCGTGGTCACCAGTCCTTTCGACGCTTCGAGGCCCGCCGGCTTCAGGATGGTGTCGACCGACGCCGTCGAGCCGCCGATCACATGCAGCGGCTTCCAGCCGAGCTCATAGACCTTGCGGATCGATTGCGCGGCGGCCTTCGACGACGACTGCTCGATCAGGGTGTCGACGCCGGCGGCCTTGAGCTGGACGATCTGCGAGTCGATCGTCGGGTCGGCGAGTTCGTAGGAGGCCTGGGCGACGATTAACTCGGCCTTGGGGCCGAGGCCGGCGCGGAGGCCCTTGAGGTAATCCTTGCCGTAGTCGTCATTCTGGTAAAGCACGCCGATCCTGGCGTCGGGTTTTGCGGCCAATATGTACTTGGCGACGACGCGGCCTTCGGTTTCGAAGTCCGGATAGAGCGGGATGGTCCACGGGAACGCCTTGGGATCGTTGAAGCGGCGTCCGCCGGCGGTGATGAAGAGCTGTGGCACCTGCTTGCCGTTGAGGTATTTCTGGATCGCGACGTTGGGCGCGGTGCCGATCGTGCCGACCTCGGCCAATACGCCGACGTCCTCGATCAGCTTGCGCGATTGCTCGACCGCCTTCGGCGCGCTGTAGGCATTGTCGAGCTGCGTGAAGTTGATCTTGCGGCCGTTAATGCCTCCTCGTGCGTTCAACATCTCGAAATAGCCGACCACGGCGCGCCCGGCGCCCGCGCCGAAAGCGGAGGCGGGGCCGCTCAGCGGCGTCGACTGGCCGAGCTTGATCTCGGTGTCGCTGGCGCCGGGACCATAGGCCTTCTGCGCGTCGGCAGGTGCCGCCAGCAGGCCGGACAGCGCGACGGCCGCCAGCGCCCGGGTGATGATGGGGTTCAAGGTCGTTCCTCCCTGCAATTCGTTTCTTGTTGCAATCGATCTGCGCTAGCGCAGCAGCTCGCGGGCGATCACCACGCGCTGGATCTGGTTGGTGCCTTCAAAAATCTGGGTCAGCTTGGCGTCGCGCATCATGCGCTCGACCGGATAGTCCATGGTGTAGCCGTAGCCGCCGAAGATCTGGACGGCGTCGGTCGTCACCTTCATCGCCATGTCGCTGCCGACGCATTTGGCCATGCTGGCGAGCACATTGAGGCGCTTCCAGTCCCCGGCATCGCCGGCGCGGGCGCATTCATAGACCAGTGCGCGGGCAGCCTCGATCTGCATGGCCATGTCGGCGAGCATGAACTGCACGCCCTGGAACTCGGCGATCGGCTTCTTGAACTGCTTGCGCTCCTTGGCGTAGGCGATGCAGGCATCGAGCGCGCCCTGCGCCAGGCCGACCGACTGGGCGCCGATGGTAGGGCGGTTGAGGTCGAGCGCGCGCATCGACGCGCGAAAACCCTTGCCTTCCTCGCCGACGAGATTCTCGGCCGGGACCCGGACATTGTCGAAGAAGATCGGCGTGTTGGGGGCGCCGCGAAACCCCATCTTGCGCTCATGGCGGCCGAACGAGACGCCCGGCATCTTTTTCGGCTCGACGATGAAGGCGCTGATGCCATCAGCGCCGGCGCCGTCACTGGTCCGCGCCATCACCACGATATAGTCGGCGACGACGCCGTAGCTGCACCATTGCTTGCGGCCGTTGAGGACGTAGCTGTCGCCGTCCTTCCGGGCGCGGGTGTTGAGCGCGGCGACATCGGAGCCGGCCTGCGGCTCGGAAATCGCGATCGCGGTGACGATGCCGCCCTCGGCGATGATGGGCAGATATTTCCGGCGCTGCTCTTCCGAGCCGAAATGCAGCAGCGGCATGATGAACATGGTGTTGAGTGCCGCTATCGACGCGCAAGCGGGCGAGACCTTCGAGATCTCCTCCCGCGCGATGCAGGCCATGGTCAGATTGCCGTTCGGGCCGCCATAACGCTCCGGCACCCAGAGCTGCATCAGTCCCATCTCGCCGAACAGCTTGACCAGCTCAAGCGGGAAGCGGTCGGTCTCGTCGATCTCGGCGGCGATCGGCGCCACGTGCCTGGCGACCATCCTGCGCACGTTGTCACGGAATGCGACCTGCTCCTCGGAAAAACTCATACGGAACTCCCCGTTTTGTTTTCTTTGCCGGAAGCCAAAAAGGGACTTCCATTGAATGGGTGATCCATTTAATAATTCACCGCATGAGCACCAAGTCAAGCCCTCGCGCGCCGCAGCGCCCTCGTACCGCCTCGCCGAACCGGCGGGAGCGGGCCACCGATCTTCGTGCCGCGGGCTCCGCGGCCGCGCCGACCTTCAAGCCGATCCACACCAGGCGGACGTTCGAGGAGATCTGTGAGCGCATTCGCGAGCAGCTGGCGCTCGGCGTGCTGAAGCCCGGCGACAAGCTGCCGGCCGAGCGTGAGCTGGCGCAGCAGCTCGGCGTCAGCAGGAACGTGCTGCGCGAGGCGCTGCGCAGCCTCGAGATGGCCGGCGTGCTGCGGCTGCAGAAGGGCGTCAAGGGCGGCGCCTTCATCCAACAGGGCGATACGCGCCGCATGAACGAGGTCATGCGCGACATGCTGAGCCTCGGCACGATTTCGGTGCGGGAGTTGTCGGAGGCGAGGGTTCATGTGCTCGACCTCGTGGTGCAGCTGGCCTGTGCGAATGCGCGGCGCGTCGACCTCGACGCGCTCGAAGCCAATATTGAGCGGACGGAGCTCGCTACGAAGGAGGGCCGGCTGCTCGATCGGGTCGAGTGTTCGCGCGAGTTCTACAAGCTGCTCGCGGCGTCGACCGGCAACAAGGTGATCGCGATGATCGTGGATTCCGTCACCGAGATCCATATGCGCTTCGTCTATGCCAAGGTCGCCTCGAGCGGGGTCGCGATGGCGCGGCTCGCAGAGAAGCGGCGGCAATTCCTGGCGGCGCTGAGCGAGCGCGACGTGGCGCTGGCGAGCCGGCTGCTGCGGTCGCACCTCGAATCCGTGCAGCGCATGCTGGAGCAGGATCCGGGCGCGATGTCGCTTCACGTTGCCTTGGCGGACGTGCAGCCGGGGATGCGCCGGTAGCGCGCCGGGCCGGCAGAACAAATCAACGCTCAAACAGCAATAACAAGGGAGGAAAACGTGTCCAATTACGCCAAGTATGAATGTCTGACGGTCGAGGTTGTGGACAAGGTCGCAACCGTGACCTTGAACCGTCCGCAGGCCCGCAATGCCATCAATCAGAAGCTGATCCGCGAACTGCGGACGATTTGGGACGATCTTGCTGACGACCATGCCGTCAATGCCGTGGTGTTGACCGGCGCCGGCGACTTCTTCAGCGTCGGCGGCGACGTGAAGGCGATGTCGGAGCGGCCGGGCGGCGACGTACTCGAAGAGGGCGAGGTGCACGATCCCATGATCAGCCGGCGCGGCGTCACCCGCCAGCTCGAGCTCGACAAGCCGATCATCGCGGCGATCAACGGCGACGCCATCGGACTTGCTGCGACTCATGCATTGCTCTGTGACATCACGGTGATGGCCGAGGACGCCCGGATCGGTGACACCCACGTCTCGCGTGTCGGTCTGGTCGCGGGCGACGGCGGCACGGTGATCTGGCCGCTGTTGATCGGCATCAACAAGGCCAAGGAATTCTTGATCCGCGGCACGCTGCTGAAGGGCAGGGAGGCGGAGCGGATTGGGCTGGTCAATCACGTCGCGCCGCGCGCGGAGGTGCTGGCCAAGGCCCGCGAGATCGCGGTCGAGCTCGCGAACGGTCCGACCTGGGCCATTCGCTGGACCAAGCTGTCGATCAACCAGATCGTCAAGGAGCGCGTCAATATGCTGCTGGAGGCCTCGATGGCGCTCGAGCAGGTGACATTCGAGACCGCCGACCACAAGGAAGCGACCATGTCGTTCAAGGAGAAGCGCAAGCCCAGGTTCGGCCAGGTATAGCCTGGGCGATGGTCGCGACCGAACCGTCGGGAGACGACGTCACAGGGATGCTGCGTGACTCCTTGCGTGGCTTCCTGGATGAGCATTGGCGCACACGTGGCCAGGCTGCCTCTGCCTCACCGGAGGACGTCGCGGCGATCTGGCGCAGGCTCGTCGGGCAGGGCGTCGCAGCGCTCGGCGCCGAGGGTGGCGAAGGTGGGCTCGCCGAGATACTCGTCGTCATGGCGGAGCTTGGCCGCGCCGGATGTCCGGCGCCGATGTGGTCCGCGGCGCTCGCCAATCTTGCGGTGTCCGGGTCGCAGATCGCTGCTGCCGTCGACTTGCTGGAGCGGCTGCATTCCGGCAAGGCGATTGTTGCCTTCTCATTCGCCGCGCTGGATCCCGATCCCGGCGCGGGCTCGATCCAGGTTGCGGGCCTCAACGCAACAGGAGTGCTCCGCTTCGTCGAGGCTGCGGCAAGCGCGACGCATCTCCTGGTCGCTCTCGATCAGTCTCGTTTCGCGCTGATCGACCTCGGCGCTCCCGGCGTCGCGTGCGTCGCGACCCGGGCGATGGGCGCGTCAGCGCTCTACGAGATCAGGCTGAGCGCTGCGCCGGCCACGCTGATTCCGCTCGGTCCGGTCGATGCCGGCGATCTCCGCCGCAAGGGCAAGGTGGCGTTGATCGCGCGCGCTTATGGTGCCGCCCGGCGCGCGTTCGATCTGGCGGTGGACTATGCCAAGGAAAGGCATCAGTTCGGGCAACCGATCGGAAAATTCCAGGCCATTCAGCACAAGCTGGCAAACGGCCTGATCGCGCTCGAGGGCGTCAGGTTGATCCTGGAGCATACCGCCAGATTGCATGATGCTGGCGACGACGACTGGCGCTACTTTGCCGATTGCGCATCGGCATTCTCGGGCGATGCGTTGCGGCGGGTTTCGCTGGAGACCCAGCATATTTTCGGTGCGATCGGCTATGCCGAGGAGCACGAGGCGCCGGCCCATTTCAAGCGGGTGCACCTCGATACGATCGCGCTTGGCGGCGCGGCGGATGCGAAACGCCGGCTGGCGGCACGGCTGCTGGACGCGCGCGGCGCTGGGCTGCCGCAATACGACCTCGGGTCGGCCGGCAATGCGTTGCGCGAGCAGGTCCGGCTTTGGCTCGAGCAAAATTGGACCGGAAGCCGGAAGAATGCGTTCGACCAGAGGCCATTCGCCAAGCGCGAGTTCGATGCGAGCTTCGCCCGCGACATCGGTGAGACCGGGTGGATCGGCCTCGGATGGCCGCAACAATTCGGCGGCCAGGCGCGCTCTCCGCTGGAGCAGATCGCCTTCATGGAGACGATGGAGCGGGGCGAGGCACCGCGGATCGGCGCGGCGATCCAGGCCAACGCGCTGATGATGTTCGGCACGCCGGAGCAGCAGCAACAATACCTTCCGGAAATCCTGCGCGGCGAAGCCATGCACGGCATGGGTTACAGCGAGCCGCAGGCGGGCTCCGATCTGGCCGCACTGCGCACCAGCGCTATCCGGGACGGCGGCCACTGGGTGATCAACGGCCAGAAGATCTGGACCACCACCTGGTGGGGCAAGTACATGTTCCTCGCCGCGCGGACCGACAAGGATGCGAGGCCGCCGCACGCCGGGATCAGCATGTTCATCGTGCCGATGGATGCGCCGGGCATCACGATTCGTCCGTCGGTTACGATGTATGACGGCACGTTCGCCAACATCTTCTACGACAACGTCCGCATTCCCGCCGAAAACCTCGTTGGCGAGGTCAATGGCGGCTGGAAAGTGCTGGCTGGTGCGCTGGCCTTCGAGCGGGGGTTGGTTGGTGGCGGAATCGTTCTGAAGGTCGCCCATGCTTTCGAACGATTGCGTGCGCATGTCATCGGCGATCGGTCCCTGGCGGATGACCCGATCGTCCGCAACAGGATCGCGACCTTGGCGTCCGAAATCGAGATCGGTCGTCTCTTGATGATGCATTGCGCCGAGCTCGCCGCCGATGGTGTGACGCCGCCGGAATATGGCGCTATCAGCAAGGTGTTCTCCGCTGAGCTGATGGAGCGCTTCGGCGAGGCTGCGCTCGACATTTTCGGCATGCGTGCCGCGCTGTCCGAGCAGATGCCGGGCGCGATCGACAATGGCCGCTTCGAGCAAAACCTGCGGCATTCGCTGATGTGGGTGATCAGCATCGGGACCAACGAAATTCAGCGCAGCCTGATCGCGCAGCGCGCGCTCGGATTGCCGAGGTAGGAGAAATCGGATGCAGAAGGATAGCGACGGGGCGCCGCTTGCCGGTGTGCGCGTGCTGGATTTTTCCATCATGGTGGCGGGGCCCTATTGCGCGCGGCTGCTTGCCGACGTCGGCGCCGAGGTCATCAAGATCGAGCCGCCTGAGGGCGACGACATGCGGTTGCGGACGCCGCTGCGCGAAGGCCACAGCACCTATTTCGGCCAGCTCAATGCCGGCAAGCGCAGCCTGGCGCTGGACTTGAAGAACGCCGATGCCATCAAGCTCGTGCATCGCATGGTCGCGGAGGCGGACATCGTCGTCGAGAATTTCCGTCCGGGGGTCATGGACCGCCTCGGCCTTGGCTACGAAGCGCTTCGCGAGATCAATCCACGGCTGATCTATTGCTCGATCTCGGGCTATGGACAGACAGGCCCCGCTGCCGAGCGTGCGGCCTATGCCATGATCGTGCATGCCGAGAGCGGATTCGATACCTCGCTGATGCGCTATGCCGGCGACCGGGAGCGACCGGCGGCCGGGGCGATCTTTGTCGCCGATATCCTCGGCGGCATTTTCGGCTATTCCGCGATCCAGACTGCGATGGTCCAGCGTGCGCGCACCGGCAAAGGGCAGCGCGTCGACGTGGCATTGATGGATTGCATGCTGAACCTCTTGGTCTACGAGCTTCAGGAGGCGCAATTCCCGATCCACTCACCGCGTCCGACCTATGGCCCCGTGCGCACGCGCGATGGCGATATCCTGATCGCCCCGGTCACGCCGCGCAACTTTGCGGCGCTGTGCGAGGTGACAGGGCAGGATGAGCTCGTGAACGACCCGCGCTTTGCGAGCATTCCGGCGCGCGGCGCCAACTGGACCGCCATGATGCAGGTGATCGAGCAATGGACCGAGCGCCACACCATCGCCGAATGCGTTGCGGCGCTGGACCGCGCCGGCGTTCCCTGCGCCGAATATCGCGCACCCGGTGCAGCGCTGAGCGATCCTCATTTGCGCCAGCGCGGCGTATTCGGGACGGTTGCGGACGGTGCCGGCGAATTCGTCGGCGTCAATGCGCCATGGCAGATGTCCGGGGCCGATACGCCGATCGGGCGTCAGGTTCCCGGGATCGGTGCGCAGCGGGACGACGTGTTGTCCCAGCTTCTTGGATTGTCGCCCGACGAGATCGCAGCACTCGCCGCTGCGGGCACATTTGGCAAGGCGCCGGCCTAGGCCGGCAGGGACCGGCGATTTCAGGTCTCGGACGGCGCGTCCGGCGGCGGAGCCTTCGCGATCGCCAGCAGGCATTTCAGGAAGTGCGAGCGGTCTTCCTTGCGCAAGGGAGCCAGCATGATCTCTTGCAGCGCAGCTGCGGCCGGAATGACGGCGAGAAGCGCTTCCTCGCCCTTGGCCGTGATCTGCACCTGAAGCGAGCGGCGGTCGTCCGGATTGTCCTTCTTCGCGACCAGCCGGCGCGCAACCATCCGCTTCAGCATTTCGCTGAGCGTGTTGCGGTCGCAGCTGATCCGCTCCGCCAGCACGGACGGGGTAAGCGGGCCCAATTGGTACAGCGCCATCAGCACGCCAAACTGCCGCGGCGTGATGTCGCTCTGGCGCGTCATGCTTTGGTAAAGCCCGTCGTAGCGGGCCTCCAGCAGCCGCAGCAGAAATCCGACGCCGCCTTCCAGTTGCCAGTTGCGCGCAACATCTGCGGCCGAGCTCGTCTTCATTGCCTTGTCGGCTGCCATGCCGTCGTTGGACTCCGATTTGCGAATTCGCGTTAGCCGTTAGCAGCTTGGCTTGACGTCCTCAACCCTGCGGTGAACCGCCGCCCGAGTCAGTTCGCAGGGCGATGCAATGGCCCTTGTCAGCCATTCGGCAATGTAGTACGTATACGTATCAAATGCGATGCGAAGACATCGTCTGGGGAGGTCGGTCTTGGACCTGCGTGAGCTGCTCTCTATTCCCTATCTGCTGGAGGCCGAGGCGGTCGAAACCGAGCCGGGGCAGTGGCGGGTTCGTCTCGCCTATCCCGAGCTCCCGGGGTGTACGGCCGAAGCGGACGTCGTCGAGTACGCTCTACGGGAGCTTGAGCGGCGACGCATCGAACTGATCGTCGGCCTCGTGGAGGAGGGCAAGCAGCCTCCCGTTCCAAGAAGGCCGCTCACTGCATCCGATCCGCTTTGGACCGCTCAGGATCTCGGACTGTCTGACCGCGTCGCCGCGCTTCTCGGCGGTGCGGCGGGCCCGACCAAACGCAATTGAAGGAGGCACACCCATGCTCTCGCGCGAAGACAATGAACGCCTAGTGAGGGTCGGCAAGGGCACGTCGCTCGGCGATCTCTTCCGCCTGTACTGGATCCCCTTCCTGCCGTCGGCGGACCTCGCCAGGGACGGGCAGCCGAAGCGTATCCGGTTGCTCGGCGAGGATCTGGTCGCCTTCCGCGACACCGAGGGGCGTGTCGGGTTGGTCGACCCGGCGTGCCCGCATCGCGGCGCGCCGCTGATCTTTGGCCGAAACGAGGATTGCGGGCTGCGCTGCGTCTATCACGGCTGGAAGTTCGACGTCACCGGCGCGGTGATGGACATGCCGGCTGAGCCGGTGCGCAGCCGCCTCAAGGAACGGGTGCGGATCAAGGCCTATCCCTGCAAGGAACGCAACGGAATGATCTGGACTTATATGGGTCCCGACCAGGCCGAACTTCCGCCGCTGCCGAACCTCGAATGGAATCTGGTGCCGGCAGAGCAGGTGCACATTTCGGTTCGCGTTCAGGAGTGCAACTGGCTGCAAGCGGTCGAAGGCGAGATCGACTCGGCGCATGCGCCGCTGCTGCATGGACGGCTCGATGCCCAGGGCACGACGAGCGCCTGGATCCAGAAACGCGACCTGCGCCCGACCTTCGAATGCATCAAGCAGGACTTTGGCATGAGCATCGCGGCGCGGCGCAACTACGACGCCAACACGCTGTATTGGCGCGTCAACCAGTTCATGCTGCCGTTCTATACGCTGGTGCCGCCGCTGTCGCCCTTCCCGGATCTGAGCGGGCACGCCTGGGTGCCGATCGATGACGAGAACACGCTCTGCATCATGTTCTCCTATCATCCGTCGGAGCCGCTGCTGGAGAAGACGCGGCAGGTCTTTGCCGAAGGACACAAGGGCCGCGAAAGCGGCCACGCCAGCCGCCACGCCCTGGTGCAGCACCCGGTGACGGTCCCATACGCGGGCTACTGGACCAAATACAATCCGCAGAACGGCTTTCAGTTCGACCACGAGGCGCAGCGGACCACCTGGTTCTCGGGCCTGCCGGGTCTGTGGGTGCAGGACGGCGCCTGCCAGAGCGGCGTCTCGCCGATCTTCGATCGCTCCAAGGAGACGCTCTGCTCGAGCGACACCGGCATCGCGATGACGCGGCGCTTCATTCTCGAAGCGCTTGGTGCCTATCGCGATCACGCGATCAAGCCCAAGGGCGTCTCGGACCCCGACGTGTTCATGGTGCGGGCGGTGTCGTTGCGGCTGCCGCCGGAGGATTCCTGGGTCGATGTCGCCGCGCCGTTTATGCGGGCGAAGCTTGGCGCCGATTTCGGCTACGAGCTGTGAGCGCATCCCGCCATGGCTGACGCGACGCAGGACGTGCTCGTCAAGCGCATCGGTGCTATGAGGCTGAGCGGATCAATTCCTACGAGCTGATCGCCCGGGCGAGCGGCGAGCTCGTGCCGTTTACGGCCGGCAGCCACATCGATCTGCATTTGCCGAACGGCATGATCCGCAGCTACTCGCTGGTCAACGACCAGCGCGAACGGCAGCGCTATGTCATCGCGGTCAGCAGGGATGGTGAGAGCCGGGGCGGCTCCAGCTTCGTCCACGACTGCATCAAGGCGGGAGATATCCTCAGGGTATCTCGACCACGAAACAACTTCTCGCTTCGCGAAGAGGCCGAGCACTCGATCCTGATCGCGGGCGGCATCGGCATCACGCCGCTATTGTCCATGATGCGACGGCTGGAGGCGCTGGGACGCCGCTGGGAGCTGTTCTACGCCGCAAGGACCCGCGCCGCCGCCGCGTTTCTTGACGAGCTCGCTGCGCTTCGACCGGATGTCCATTTGAACATGCATGTCGATTTCGATGACGAGCGATCGGGACGCGTCTTCGACATCCCGGCCATCGTCAAGAACGCACCGGCTCACGCGCATCTTTACTGCTGCGGCCCGGTGCCGATGCTCGAAGCATTCGAGGCGGCGACCGCCGATCGTCCGGCCGGTCACGTGCATGTCGAGTATTTCCAGGCGCGCGAAGCTCCGGCCACAGAAGGCAGCTTCGACGTCAGGCTCGCGCGGAGCAATCGCACCATTGCGGTCGATGCCGGCAAGACGATCCTCGATGCGCTGCTCGATGCCGGAATTGCGGTGAACTACGCCTGCGCTGAGGGGGTCTGTGGCACCTGCGAGACGGGCGTGCTCGAGGGCATCCCCGATCATCGCGACCAGTTCCTGAGCGAGGAAGAGCACGCGACGAACAAGAGCATCATGATCTGCTGCTCGGGTGCCAGGTCCCGCACCTTGGTGCTCGATCTCTGAAAGCAACGACGTAGGGGTGAAAACAGTGAAATATCTTTCGCGTATAGTCGGAATATCGCTGCTGGCCGTTTGGGCCAGTTCTTCCGCATCGGTGGACGCTGCGCGCACCTTGAAGATCGGCGTGCTCAACGACGCGTCCGGTCCTTACTCGGACAATGCCGGCGAAGGGTCGGTCACATCAGCGAAAATGGCCGCCGAGGATTTCATGCGGCTTCATCCTGATATCAAGGTCGAGATCGTTTCGGCCGATCACCAGAACAAGGCGGACGTCGAAGCTGCGATTGCGCGCCGCTGGATCGACCAGGAGAAGGTCGATGCGGTCGCCGACGTGCCGAACTCGGCCGTTGGGCTCGCCGTCAACGAGGTCGTTCGCGGCACCAAGGCGGCGCTGATCGCATCGAGCGCGGCGTCCTCGGACCTGACCGGGAAATTCTGCTCGCCCAACACGGTCCAGTGGACGTTCGACACCTGGGCGGCCTCGCATACGATCGGCGCCTACCTCGTCCGTCACGGCGGCAAGAAGTGGTACTTCATCGCGACCGACAATGCGCTCGGCAAGTCGATGGTGCGCGACGGCACGGCGGTGATCGGCATTGGCGGCGGCACCGTGCTCGGGTCGGTCAATGTGCCCATCAACAATGCCGACTATGCCTCGTTCATTCTGCAGGCCGAAGGTTCGGGCGCGGATGTGATCGCGTTCGCAACGGCAGGCGGCGACACGGTCAGCCTGATCAAGCAATCCGCAGAATTCGGGCTGAAGCAGAGCGGGCGGACCTTCGCGGCGCTGCTGACCACCACCAACGATGTCGAATCCAGCGGGCTTGCGGTCGGGGAAGGGCTGATCATCACCCAGCCGTTCTACTGGAACCTCAACGATGCCAGCCGGGCCTGGTCGGCCAGGTTCAGCGAGCGGCAACATGGACAGTCGCCGACCGCGTTCCATGCCGGCGTCTATTCTTCGGTGCTGGCCTATCTGAACGCGGCGCTCGCGGCAGGCGCCAACGATGCCCAGGCCGTGATCCGCAAGCTGAAGGAGACGCCGATCGATGACGCCTTGTTCGGGCCGGTTGTCGTTCGCGCGGACGGCCGCGCCATTCACAACATGTACATCTTCAAGGTGAAGAGCTCGACTACGTCGAAGAGCAAGTGGGATCTGCTGGAGCAGGTCGGCGTGCTGTCGGGGCCCGAGGCGTTTCGGCCGCTTGATCAGGGCGGCTGCTCGCTCGTCGAACCATCGAAGAGCAATTGAACGTTTGCGGCGAACTAGATCAATACCTCTCAAACCGTCGGATGTCCTGATGTTGGATCAGCTTGAAGCCGAATTCCCCGAGCACACGCCGCGTGCGTCCAATGCGCCAAGGGCGCTTCAGGGCATTCGAGTCGCCGATTTCTCCCATTTCATCGCGGGACCGTTTGCCACCATGATCCTGGCCGACATGGGCGCCGAGGTGATCAAGATCGAGGCGCCCGGCCGCGGCGACGATTTGCGTCGCTATCCTCCGCTGCATCCCGGTCTCAAGCACGGCGCGCCGTTCCTCTGGACCAACCGCAACAAGCGCAGCGTCGCGCTCGATCTCAAATCCCCCGAAGGCCTGAAGGTTGCGCGTGAGTTGATCGCTACGGCCGACGTCGTCGTCGAGAATTTCTCGGCCGGGGTCATGGCGCGGCTGGGGCTCGATTACGAGAGCTGCCGCAAGATCAAACCCGAGGTCATCTATTGCGCCGTATCAGCCTATGGACGTGACGGGGCGTTTTCGGACCGGCTCGGTTTTGATCCGATCGCGCAGGTCGAGAGCGGCTTTGTGTCGATGAACGGCTATGCCGACCGCGAGGGCGTGCGGGCGCTGTCGCCGGTGATGGATATCAGCACCGCGATGATGGCGAGCAATGCGATCCTCGGCGCCCTGTTCGCGCGCGAGCGCAGTGGGCAGGGCCAGGCCATCGAGGTATCGTTGTTCGAGAATGCGGTCCTGATGACCGGGTACGCGACCATGCAGTCGCTGTTCAACGATGCCGATCCGAAGCGAAGCGGAAACACCAGTCCCGACACCTGCCCATCGGGCGTGTTTTTGGCCAGCGATTGCTCGTTCTACATCAATTGCGGCAATGACAAGATCTTCCAGCGCTTGATGTCGCAGGTCCTCGGGCGCGAAGACCTCGCCGTGGCCGATATCTATGCGACGGGCCCTGACCGGATCCGCCGGCGTGAGGAATTGTTCGCGATCCTTGGTGACGCGTTCGGCAAGCAGCCATGGTCACACTGGCAATCGCGGATGCGGGCGGCCGGTGTCCCCTGCGGCCAGCTGCGCACCGTCGGCGAGGCGATCCGCTCACCCGAAGCGAGGGAGCGGGCCATCGTCACCCGGATTCCGCACGAGACGGTCGGCTGGGTACCGAATGTGAACCTGCCGATCCGTTATTCGCGGACGCCGATCGTCGATCCGGTTGCTGCGCCGGCGGTCGGACAGCATACCGAAGGCGTGCTACGCGAGCTGCTCGGCTATGACGAGGCACAGATCGCGCGTCTCGCCGCGAGCGGAGCTTTCGGCAGCCAGCCGTCGCAAGAGGATGCCAAAGAGGACGTCAAAGCGTGACGGCGCGAGCGCGAGACGAGCGGACGCTGCGGGGGCGTGTGGCCGTGATCGGGATCGGCGAAACCGAATATTATCGCCACGGCGCCTCTCCCGATCCCGAATTCAAGCTTGCGCTGAAAGCCATTCTGGCGGCTTGCACGGACGCCGGGCTCGATCCCCGCGACATCGATGGCTTTTCCTCCTACAGCGACGATCGCAGCGAGGCGTCACGGCTAGCGGCGGCGCTCGGCACGCACCGTTTGCGGACGGCGACGATGCAATGGGGCGGCGGAGGCGGCGGCTGCTGCGCGGCGGTTGCCAATGCGGCGGCCGCGATTGTCGCGGGCCTGGCCGATTGCGTCGTGGTGTTCCGATCGCTGGCGCAGGGTCAATATGGCCGCTTCGGGCAGGCGGCCGGGATCCACACCGTGTCGGGCGAACGCTCCTATTTGATGCCCTACGGGGTGCTGGCGCCGCCTCAGCGCTTTGCGATGCGCGTCCAGCGCTACATGCACGAGCACGGCGTCCGGCAGGACGCCATGCGAGCGATTGCGCTCGCCTCCTATCATCATGCCCAGGCCAACCCGCGTGCCGTGATGTATGGCAAGCCGCTCGATCCCGGGAAATACGATGCCTCGCGCTGGATCGTGGAGCCGTTTCATCTCTACGACTGCTGCATGGAGAATGACGGCGCGGCGGCCCTGGTGCTGGTATCGGCCGAGCGCGCCGGCGATTTCAGGTGCAAGCCGGCCTATCTGCTCGGTGCGGCCTTTGGCTCCGGACATCGTGCGGCCGCGACGGCGCACAACGCGCCGCTCTATGCCACCGCGAGTTTCGACACAGTGGCGCCTGATCTTTACCGGATGGCCGGGGTAGGGCCGTCCGATGTCGGCGTCGTCCAGGCGTATGAGAATTTCACCGGCGGCGTCGTGATGGCGCTGGCAGAGCATGGCTTCTTCCGCCCGGAGGACGCCAACGACTTCCTGACATTCGAGAGTCTGATCGCGCCGTCCGGACGGCTGCCGCTCAACACCAGCGGCGGCAATCTCGCCGAGTGCTACATGCACGGCTTTGAGCTCGTGCTGGAGGCCGTTCGGCAGGTGCGCGGAACGTCGACGAGCCAAGCCCGCCGCAGCGACGTCGCAATGGTCATTGGAGGTCCAATGGTGTCACCAGCGAGCAACCTCATTTTGGGTTCGGAGGCCACCTTATGAGTAATCCGAGCGCAGGCTATCTTCCGGCGGGCCTGCCAATTCCGGTCGCAGAGCCCGATGGTCTGTCTGCGCCCTATTGGCAAGGATTGCGTCAGGGCAAGCTGCTGGTTCAACGCTGCAGCCACTGCAATACGTGGCAATTCGGACCCGAATGGCTCTGCCATCGCTGCCAAGCCTTCGACCCGGCATGGACGGAGGTCGAGCCGCGCAGCCGGATCTTCAGCTGGGAGCGCGTGTGGCATCCCTCGCACGCGGCGCTGAAAGGGCATGGACCTTACATTGCGGTGCTTGTCGAGCTGCCTCACGCCGGGGGAATCCGCATGGTCGGCAATCTGCTCGGCGATCCCGCGCAGAAGGTCATGATCGGCGCTGATGTCGATGGGGTCTTCGAACATCACCTGGACTCGAATCCCCCATATTCCTTGCTGCAATGGCGCCAGCAACAGGTTTCCTCGACGTGACTGTCGCGTCTGCCCTCGATGCGGGAAATCGATCGCAGGTCTACCGGAGATAGATGGTTCTCGAACCGTTGCACCTATGATCAGGTCTTAAGACATCCACTTGCCCGGTTTCGCGTCAGCTCCGCTGACAGGATGAGCGGCCGGGGTCCTTGTCTCGCGGCAGATGTCATGCAATCTTGCGCCGCCGGCAAAGCTGTTCGAGAGCAACAAGAACAATAATCCCTCTCGTCCCTCCAACTCTGTTGAGGGCCTGATCATGTCGAACCTTACCCAAACGACGTCCGCTCCGTGGCGGATAGGAGTGCTGTTCTCGCGGACCGGTTTCATGTCGGTGATCGAGGAGACCCAGTATCAGGGCACGCAACTCGCGATCGAGGAGGTTAATGAGGCCGGCGGGGTCTGCGGCCGCGAGCTGGTTCCCGTTGCCTACGATCCCGGCTCGGATTCCGCCGCCTATGGCCATTACGCCAAGCGGCTGATGGTCGAGGACCAGGTCAGCACGATCTTCGGCTGCTACACCTCGTCGAGCCGCAAGGCCGTGCTGCCGGTGGTCGAACGGCTCAACGGCCTGCTCTGGTATCCGACGCTTTACGAAGGGTTCGAGGCGTCGCCCAACGTCATCTACACCGGCGCCTCGCCGAACCAGAACAGCCTCGCGCTGTGCCGCTATCTGATGGATACGTTCGGAACGCGGTTCTACTTCGTGGGCTCGGACTATATCTATCCGCGCGAATCCAACCGCGTGATGCGCGAATTGCTCAAGGCCAATGGCGGATCGGTGGTCGGCGAGCGTTATGTCAATGTCTATGCGCGCTGGCAGGACTTTGTGCCGATCATCCAGGACATCAAGCGCGTCAGGCCCGACGTGATCTTCTCGACTGTCGTCGGCGAAGGCACCGTGTTTCTCTATCAAGCCTACGCCAATGTCGGGCTCGATCCGAAGCAGGTGCCGATCGCCAGCCTGACCACGACGGAAGCCGAAATTGCGGCCATGGGCTTCGACGTCGGCGCGGGGCACGTCACGGCGGCATCTTATTTCCAGGGCGTCGAGGGCAGCGCCAACAGCGCATTTGTGCAGCGCTTCAAGAAGCGGTTCGGCGCCGACGTCTCGACCAACATGTGCGCCGAATCGTCCTATTTTCAGCTCCATCTGTTCGCGAAGGCGCTCGAACAGGTCAATTCGCTCGACACGGAAGTGCTGCGCTCCATGGTGTTCGGCACCAGCTTTGATGCGCCGCAAGGGGCGGTGACAGTCAACCCGATGTCGGGGCATACTGATCTGTGGACCCGGATCGGGCGTGCCAATCGCAACGGGCAGTTCGATATCGTCAGCCAGTCGAAGGAGCCGGTGCATGCCGATCCGTTCCTGATCGGATACGGTCGTGCAACGCAAACAGGAAGCGTCCAATGAACGAAATGTCGCGTAAGCCGACGCTGAGCCGAGACGTCGGCGGGCGCAAGACCATGGTTCAGGAACTTGCCGATCTGTCGGCGGTGGTGGTCGCGCCGGTCGACGATCAGGTCGGCATGTTGCTGCGCGAACTGCAGCGGTTCCGGATGCGGGTGCGGCAGGTCTGGCCGATGCCGGAAAGCGTGCCCGCCGATGCCGACGTGGTGTACTGCGAATATTCACCGGATCTGGCGCGGCGACTGCCATGGATTCCGGGCGATGCGCGCTCGGCGCTGGTCGTGATCCTGCCGGCGACAGAGACCGTTCATGCCGACGCGCTGTGTCATGCGACGCCGAACGCCATTTTGCCGCGGCCGTTCACGCAGAATGCGGTGTTGTCGAGCCTCGTGCTGGCGCGCAGTCAATTTGGTTATGAGCGGCGGCTCCGCAGCAAGATCGAGAAGCTTGACGACAATCTGCGTTCGATGCGCACGGTGGAACGCGCCAAGGCCATTCTGATGGCGACGCGGCAGATGCCGGAAACCGAAGCCTATGGCTTCATCAGACGACAGGCGATGGATCGTCGTGTGTCGGCAAGCGCAGTCGCCGCGGCGATTGTTGACTCGTTCGAACTGCTTGGCTACGATCATCAACAGTAAGCCCCAATAGCGGGGCCGGCGGCGACAGCGCCGCCTTCGACACAACCGGCAACAAAGCCCTCCCAATGCTCGCGTAAGCGCGCATCGGGAGGGCTTTTTGTTTTTTTCAGTCCTGAAGGGAGCTAGGGATGAGCATTTCACGGCGGACTTTGCTGAGGAATACCGCGGCGCTTGGCGCGTTTGCCGGCGCCGGACTGCCGCACATCTGGATCAAGAACGCCGACCTCGCTTACGCCGCCGGCGGCGAAATCAAGGTCGGCGTGCTGTTCTCGCTGACGGGAACGACCGCGATCATCGAGGAATCGCTCAACAAGGCTACGCTGCTCGCGATCGAGGAAATCAACGCCGCCGGCGGCATCAAGGGCAGCAAGATCGTGCCGATCGTCGAGGATCCTGCGTCCGATCCCGCGACCTTCTCGGAGAAGGCCCGCAAGCTCGTCGTCGGCGACAAATGCGTCAGCGTGTTCGGCTCCTACACTTCGGCGAGCCGCAAGGCGGTACTCCCGGTGTTCGAGCGGCAGAACAATCTCTATTGGTATCCGACGCTCTATGAAGGCCGCGAGTGTTCGAAGAACGTGATCTACACCGGGGCGGTGCCGAACCAGCAGCAGGACGAGTTCGTGCCCTGGCTGGTCAAGAAGTTCGGCAAGAAGTTCTATCTGATCGGCTCCAACTACATCTATCCGAAGGAAGAGAATAACTACTGCAAGAAGCTGCTCGAGAAGCTTGGTGGCGAGGTCGTCGCGGAAGAATATGTGCCGCTCGGCCATTCCGAATTCTCTTCCGTCATCAACAAGATCCGCTCGACCCAGCCGAACGTGATCTTCTCGACTGTGGTTGGCGATTCCGTGGTCGCGCTGCATCGCCAGTATCGCGCTGCCGGCCTCGATCCCGAGAAGATGCCGATGGCGAGCCTCACCACGTCCGAGAATGAGGTCGCGGCGATGGGCGGTGAGGCTGCCGCCGGCCACTTCACCTCGGCGCCGTACTTCATGGTGCACAAGTCGCCGGAGAACGAGAAGTTCGTCGCGGCCTACAAGAAGCGCTGGGGCGCCGACAAGGTCACGCATTTCGTGTCGGAGGCCTGCTACTTCCAGACCTATTTGTTCAAACAGGCGGTCGAGAAGCTTGCGACCAGCGACCTGACGCCGCCGAACATTCGCGACGCGGTCAAGGGCGAGGGAATGATTGCGCCGCAGGGCAAGGTCCAGATCGAGCCGGAGAACCTTCACACCTGGCTATGGCCGAAGATCGCCCAGGCGAAGTCGAACGGCCAGTTCGAGATTCTCGTCGAATCCAAGGAATGGCTGAAGCCGGTGCCTTACGCGGCCTATCCCGGGCAGTCCTGCACCGAGAAGGGCCTGGTCGAGAAGAGCTGACAACCGGGGCTGACCAAGGCCGTCGGCGTGCGGCGCCGGCGGCCGGCGTCCCGCAGCAAATGCGCCTCTCGCATGCATGCGTGCGAGGGGCAGGCGCACCAAACGAACATTGAAGAGCGGATCCCGACGTGGACCAATTCATCGAACAAATCGTCACGGGCCTGAGCATCGGGTCGATCCTGCTGCTGGTCGCGCTGGGACTGTCGATCATCTACGGCTCGATGGGCATCATCAATCTCGCCCATGGCGAGTTCGTGATGCTCGGTGCGTACGCGGCCTGGGTGTTTCACACCTATTTCGGGTGGAGCCTGCTGACGAGCCTGGTCCCGATCTTCCTCGTGGTTGCCGCGTTCGGCTGGGTCATTGAGCGCTACGTCCTGAGCCTGCTCAACAACCGGCCGCTGGATACGATTCTTGCGACCTGGGGCGTCGGCATCATGCTGCAGCAGGCGGTGCGGCTGATGGTCGGCAGCGAGTTGCGCTACGTGCAGCTGCCGCCGGCGCTGTCCGACAGCATGAACGTGTTCGGTATCCCGATATCGTCGTATCGGGTGTTCCTGTTCGTGGTGTCGATCGCGCTGTTCATGGCGACCTGGTTGCTGATGAACCGCACCACGGTCGGGATGAAGCTGCGCGCGATCATCCAGGACCGCTCGGTCGCCGCCTCGTTCGGCATCAACGCCAAGCGGGTCTATGCGCTGACGTTTGCCTATGGCGCCGGGCTTGCGGGCCTGGCCGGCGCACTGGTGTCGCCGCTCAAGAGCGTGTCGCCCGATATGGGCACCGGCTATGTGGTCGATGCCTTCATGGTGGTCGTGCTCGGCGGCGTGCAGAGCCTCGCCGGCACCGTGGCGAGCGCCTTCATTCTCGGCGAACTCTCCGGCGGCATTGCCTTCCTGCAGAACGACACGGTGGCGAAGGCAATCGTGCTGCTCGCCATCGTCGTGCTCATCCGTTTCCGCCCCGAAGGGCTTTTCACCGCACGCGTGCGGGCCTGAGACAGATCGCTCATTCATGCCGTCGAATGTGACTACCTCCAGCGGATTGCAGCGCCTGATCGCGCAGCTTGCCCCGCTGCTCATTGTCTGCGCGCTCGTGATCGCGCTGCCGGTGCTGCTCAACAATGACTTCCTGCTCAACAAGGTCGCGCGCTATCTGGTGCTTGGCATCCTCACGGTGTCGCTCGGGCTGTCCTGGGGCTTCGGCGGCATCCTGAACCTCGGCCAGGCGATGAGCTTCGGGCTCGGCTCCTACGCCATGGCGATGGCGCTGAAGCTCAAGACCGTCCCCGTGCATACGGGGGCGAGCGGACTGCCGGACTTCATGGTCTGGAACAATGTCGCGCACCTGCCATGGTTCTGGGAGCCGTTCCGCTCGCTGACCTTCGCCATCGCGGCGGGCCTGCTCGTGCCGGCACTGGTTGCGGCGGCGCTCGGCTGGTTCATGTTCCGCGGACGTGTGACCGGCGTCTACGTCTCGATCATCACGCTCGCCACCATGGTGGTGATCAATCTCGTGATCATCGACCAGCAGAGCTATACCGGCGGCTTCAACGGGATCACCGATCTCGCCCAGCTCGAGATCTTCGGCGTCGCGTTCGATGCTTATGGCCGCGCGACCTACTATCTCGTGGCCGGCTGCGTGCTGCTCAGCCTGCTCGTCGCCTTTGCCTTCACGAAGTCCAGGGCCGGCCTGATCGTGCAGGCGATCCGCGACCATGAGAGCCGGGTGCGTTACTTCGGCTACGACGTCGCGCTCTACCAGATCTTCGTGTTCGCGCTGTCGGCCGCGATCGCGGGGCTTGCCGGCATGCTCTACACGGTGGTGATGGAGTTTGCCTCGCCGACCTTCCTTGGCGTGCAGATTTCGCTGTCGGTGGTGGTGTGGTGCGCGGTCGGCGGCCGGCAGAGCCTGGTCGGTGCGTTCCTCGGCGCGGTGCTGGTGGCGGGCATGCAGGGGGCGCTGTCGGAATCTGCGGCTTTCCTGGAAACCTGGACGCTGGTGATGGGCGCGCTGTTCGTGCTCGTGGTGCTGTTCCTGCCGAAGGGGCTCGCCGGCCTCGCCCAGGTCGTCGTGCGCTGGATCGTGCAACGCCGGCAGGCCACCGGCCGTGGTGTTGCGCAAGGCGTCGGCCAGACGGAGGGCAGCACATGACTTCCCATCTCGAACTCCGCGACATCTCGGTCAGCTTCAATGGCTTCAGGGCGATCAATGGCCTCAACATGAGCGTCCGCAAGGGCGAACTGCGTTGCCTGATCGGGCCGAACGGCGCGGGCAAGACCACGGCGCTGGACATCATCTGCGGCAAGGTCAAGCCGAGCGGCGGCACCGTCAGCTTTGACGGCACCGCGCTGCAGGATCTCGAGGAATACGAGATCGCCCGCGCCGGCGTTGGCCGCAAGTTCCAGGTGCCGAGCGTGTTCCGCGAGCTCTCGGTCTCCGAGAACCTTGAAGTGGCCCGGGCCCACCACACCTCCGTGTTCGGCAATCTTCGCTGGAATGTCGGCAATTCCGGGCGCCCGGACGTTGAACGTCTTGCCGAACTGGTCGGGCTCACCGAGCAGCTCGACCGGCCCGCCGCCTATCTGTCGCACGGCCAGACCCAATGGCTCGAGATCGGCATGCTGGTCGCCCAGGACGCCGAGCTGATCCTGATGGACGAGCCCACCGCGGGCATGACGGCACAGGAAACTCGCAAGACCGCCGAACTGTTCGCGCGGCTGAAGGGCAAGCACACGCTGATCGTGGTCGAGCATGACATGGGTTTCGTCAAGGCGATCGGCGACATCATCTCGGTGATGCATATGGGCCAGATGCTGGCCGAGGGCACCGCGGCGGAGGTCGAGGCGCATCCCGAAGTGCGCCGCGCTTACCTCGGATCGGGAGGCATCAGCCATGCTTGAGCTGACCGACGTCGACGCCTTTTACGGCAACAGCCGCGCCCTGCAGGGCATCAACCTGATGGTCGGCAATGGCGAGTTCCTCTCGGTGCTCGGCCGCAACGGCGTCGGCAAGACCACGCTGATGCGCAGCATCCTCGGCCTGATGGACCGCGTCACCGGACGGCTGTCGCTCGACGGCGCCGACATCTCGCCATTGCGGACCTATCAGCGCGCCAAGGCCGGCATCGCCTATGTGCCGCAGGGACGCGGCATTCTGCCGCGCTTCACTGTGCGGGAGAACCTGACGCTCGGGACCTTCGCTGCGAAATCGGCCAACGGCATCGAGGAGTGGGTGCTCGAGCTGTTTCCGGTTCTCAAGGACTTTCTCAATCGCTACGGCGGCAATCTCTCCGGCGGCCAGCAGCAGCAGCTTGCGATCGCGCGCGCGCTGCTCGCCCAGCCCAAGGTCATCCTGCTGGACGAACCGACCGAGGGCATCCAGCCGAACATCGTCGAGCAGATCGAGGACGTGATCGTCCGCCTCAACCGCGAGCGCGGCATCACAGTCGTGCTGGTCGAACAGAATGTCGCGTTCGCGCGGCGTGCGTCTCACCGCTTCGCGCTGCTCGAAAAGGGACGCGTCGTCGCCAAGGGCGCGATCGGTGAGCTCACCGATGATCTCATCCAGCTGCACATGGCTGTGTAGCGGGAACTATGGTTCAAGAAAGGGAGTCGAGACATGTTGCATGGAGACATATCGAGCAGCAAGGACACGGTCGGCGTCGCCGTGGTCAATTACAAGATGCCACGCCTGCACACCAAGGCGCAGGTGCTGGATAACGCGCGCAACATCGCCAACATGGTCGAGGGCATGAAGCTCGGCCTGCCGGGCATGGACCTGGTGATCTTCCCGGAATACTCGACCCACGGCATCATGTACGACTCCAAGGAGATGTACGAGACGGCATCGTCGGTGCCCGGCGAGGAGACCCGCATCTTCGCGGACGCCTGCCGCAAGGCGAAGGTCTGGGGCGTGTTCTCGCTGACCGGCGAGCGCCACGAGGAGCATCCCAACAAGGCGCCGTACAACACTCTGATCCTGATGAACGACAAGGGCGAGATCGTCCAGAAGTATCGCAAGATCATGCCATGGGTGCCGATCGAGGGCTGGTATCCCGGCGACTGCACCTACGTCTCGGAAGGGCCGAAGGGGCTGAAGATCAGTCTGATCATCTGCGACGACGGCAACTATCCGGAGATCTGGCGTGACTGCGCCATGCGCGGCGCCGAGTTGATCGTCCGCTGCCAGGGTTACATGTATCCGGCCAAGGAGCAGCAGATCCAGATCTCGAAGTCGATGGCCTGGGCCAACAATTGCTACGTCGCGGTCGCCAACGCCTCGGGCTTCGACGGCGTCTATTCCTATTTCGGCCATTCCGCGATCATCGGTTTCGACGGCCGCACGCTCGGCGAGTGCGGCACCGAGGACAACGGCATCCAGTACGCCCAGCTCTCGGTATCGCTGATCCGCGACGCCCGCCGCAACATGCAGTCGCAGAACCATCTCTTCAAGCTGATGCACCGCGGCTATACCGGCCTGATCAACTCCGGTGATGGTGATCGCGGCCACGCGGTCTGCCCCTACACCTTCTACAAGAACTGGATCACGGACCCCGAGGGCACGCGGGAAATGGTCGAGGCCATGACCCGCCCGACTGTCGGCACCGACGAGTGTCCGATCGAGGGCATTCCGAACCAGAAAGTCGCGCATCGCTAGGCGACATCGACGATCGGCGCCGGCGCTGTGTTTCGCGCCGGCGTGGTTCGAGGCAACGGCGGGCATTTCCACACAGGGGAAGCGGGGGCGATATCATGAGCAGTCAATCCAATAGCGGGCTGGTTCATCAGACCGAGGGCCAGATCGACGACCTTCTCGGTCACGAGTTCGAGCACGAGCCGGTGCCGATGGGCGCCCGGCGCAGCGCCTTCTCGGTGACCATGGTGTGGCTGGGCTTTCCGATGATCATCACCGGCGCGATGACCGGATCGCTGCTCGTGCTGGGCATGGGGTTCAAGAATGCGCTGGTAGCGATGATCGTCGGCAATTTGATCATGTTCGCCTATGTGGGCGCGCTCGGCCTGATCGGCACCCGGCGCGGCATGAACTTCGCGCTGATCGCGAGCATTGTGTTCGGCAAGAAGGGCTATGTGCTGGCGTCGGGTCTGCTGTCGACGCTGCTGCTCGGCTGGTACGCCGTGCAGACCGGCATCACGGGCGCCTTGATCTCCTCGACCTACGGCCTCAATTACGTGGCCATGACCATCGTTGCCGGCGTGCTCTATATCGGAATCACCTTCGTCGGCGTGAAGGGCTTGCACTATATCGGGCTGGCGTCGGTGCCGCTGTTCGTCGTGCTCGGCCTTTGGGTCGCGGCCGACGCCGCCTCGACCACGACATCAGCGGCGATCTTTGGCTATGCCGGCAATAATGGCGTGGCCAGCATGTCGATGGGCGTCGGTCTCACGGTGGTGCTCGCGCTGTTCATCGACGCCGGCACGGTGACTGCGGACTTCAACCGCTGGGCGCCGAGTGCGCGATCATCACTGTTTGCCACATTCAGCGCGTTTCCGTTTGCCAATCTGGTGGCGATGCTGGTTGGCGGCGTGATGACCGCGGCGCTCGCCGTGCCAAACGCCAATCCGTTCGGCGTCGACAACATGTTCGGCTACATGAACGGCAAGCAGCTCACCTGGCTCAGCATCCTCGCGTTCATCTTCCTCTACGCCAATCTTGGCTCGGTCTGCTCGCACTGCCTGTATAATGCGGCCACCGGCTGGTCGCGCATTCTGGGCACCAACATGCGCTTGATGGCCGTGATACTTGGCGCCATCGGCATCGTCGTTGCGGCTGGCAATGTCTGGGCGTTCTTCATCCAATGGCTGTCGCTGCTCGGCATCCTCGTGCCGCCGATCGGTGCGATCATCCTGGTCGACCAGTACCTGTTGCGCGCCGGTGCGCGGGCGGACGTGGACTGGCGTGCGAAGCCGTTCATTGCCTGGGGCATCGGGTCGCTGTGCGCCTTTGCAGTTGAAAACCTGATGCCGGGGCTGTCCACTGCGATCTCGGCCGCGCTGGTCGCCGGCATCGTGTACGGGGCGATCGCACGGGTGGAGCCGTCCGCCGAAAAGGTGGCGCGTCCCGCATAAGCGACAGGCTCGATTAAGCAAAAAGGATGCATCAATGAGCGTCGACTATCAGATCTACGATCTCGGCAATCTGACCTTGCAGCGCGGCGCGACCATCCGCGACTGCAAGCTCGCCTACAAGACGTTTGGCCAGCTCAACGCGGCCAAGGACAACGTGATCGTCTATCCGACCTGGTACTCCGGCCAGCACTACGACAATGAATGGCTGATCGGGCCGGGCATGGCACTCGATCCGGCAAAATACTTCATCATCATACCCAACATGCTCGGCAACGGCCTGTCGTCATCGCCGAGCAACACACCGGAGCCGTACAACGGGCCGCGTTTTCCGCAGGTGACGGCCTATGACAATGTGCGCGCCCAGCACCGGCTGGTGACCGAGCAATTCGGTATCAAGCACATCCGTCTGGTGGTCGGTTGGTCGATGGGGGCACTGCAGACCTTCCATTGGGGCGCGCTCTACCCCGATATGATGGACCTGCTGGCGCCGTTCTGCGGCTCGGCCAAATGCTCGCGCCACAACTACGTGTTCCTCGAGGGCGTGAAGGCGGCGCTCACTGCGGATGCCGCGTGGAAGGAGGGCTGGTACACCGACAAGCCGGCCCGCGGCCTGCGCGCAGCCGCGCGGGTCTATGCCGGCTGGGGCTTTTCGCAGGCCTTTTATCGCGAGCAGCTCGACATCAAGACGCTGGGCTATTCGTCGCTGGAGGATTTCCTGGTGGCGTTCTGGGAGGGCTTCTTCTTGCCGAAGGATCCCAACAACCTGCTCACCATGCTGTGGACCTGGCAGAACGGTGACATCAGCGCCAACGAGATCTACAAGGGCGACTTCAAGGCCGCGCTCAGGGCGATCAAGGCCAAGGCCTATGTCATGCCGGGGCAGACCGATCTTTACTTCCCGCCCGAGGACAGCGAGATCGAAGTGGCGAACATGCCGAACGCCAAGTTCGTGCCGGTGCCGTCGATCTGGGGGCATTTCGCGGGCGGGCCGGGAACCAACCCGGTCGATGTCGCCTTCATCGACACCAAGCTCAAGGAATTGCTCGCATCGTGAAATCGAACGGTTGCCTGCGCGATCATGGGAGGGGTGAGCTTGTCCAATCCCGCTCTGCTGCTTGACCAGTACCGCATCCGGGAGGAGCCGTATTACCGGCCGCTCAAGGATGAGGTCGAACTGTTCGGTGCAGCCTATGCGAACCGCATGCCGGTGATGCTGAAAGGCCCCACCGGCTGCGGCAAGACTCGGTTCATCGAATACATGGCGTGGCGGCTCGGCCGCCCGCTCATCACGGTCGCCTGTCACGAGGACATGACGGCGGCGGATCTGGTGGGGCGATGGCTGCTCGATGCACAGGGTACGGTGTGGAGCGACGGGCCGCTCACCACCGCCGTGCGCCTTGGCGCGATCTGCTACCTCGACGAGATCGTCGAGGCACGCCAGGACACCACCGTCGTGATCCATCCATTGACCGATGATCGTCGTGTCCTGCCGCTGGAAAAGCGTGGCGAACTGATCCACGCCCATTCCGACTTTCAGCTCGTGATCTCCTACAATCCGGGTTACCAGAGCGCGATCAAGGATCTCAAGGAATCCACCAAACAACGTTTTGCGGCGCTGGATTTCGGGTATCCCGACCGGTCGGCGGAGACCGAGGTGGTGTCGCGCGAGGCCGGCATCGAGCCGAACCTCGCCGATCTCCTGGTCAAGATCGCCCAGCACAGTCGCAACCTGAAGGGCCAAGGTCTCGACGAGGGCGCCTCGACCCGGATGCTGGTCAATGCCGGCCGGCTGATCGGATGCGGCATCAGCCTCGAAAAGGCGTGCGAGACCACGATTGTCGTTCCCTTGACAGATGATGCGGACACCAGGAACACGTTGCGCGACGTGATCTCGGCCTCTGCGTGAATGGAAGCCGGCAGGTGGCGGTCGCGCAAATCAGTTCGCTCGATGGCTTCCGGTCCGGACGCCGGCTTGCGGCACTGTTGCGCGGTCACGACGAGATCGCCGCGGCAGTGCAGGCGGCGCGCGCCACATTGCAGCCCGTCGTTTCGTTCGATCATCTCGCGGCCTGGGACGAGGCTGTGCACGGCCTGTTCGCGGTCAATCTCGGCGCAGCCGTGGTGCTCGGCTATCTCAGGCTATCGGAACGGTGGCCGGTGCAGCGACCGGCCGACGACCTGGTCGCGATCGGCCGTGCGGTCAGCGACATCGGCCGCAGCGCCGGAAGCCGCGTCGCTCACGCACTGCTGACTGAGCTGTCCAAGGTGCTGCCGCGGCTTGCGGGTGCTGGAGAGCTCACCGCGGTTCTCGCTGCGTTCGGTCAACTCGCAGATACCGGGCCGGAGTCGGCCGGCCTTGCGATCGTTCGGCTGGAGCTGTTTCTGGCGCAGTCCGGCGGCGAGGCGTTCTCCGCCTGGGTCTCCGCCGGCTTGCGCGCGAGCGGCGGCCGCGCGGCGCGGCGGCGGGCCTATTTCGCGCTCGAGGATCCGCTGTCGGCGCGGCTGTTCGCAGCCGGGCGGACAGGGGATGATTTTTCGCGGCTGGAGAAGCGTCTCGCGGCGACAACACTAGCGTTGTGGAACAGAAAATCACGTTTCCGCAAATTGGCCGTTGCACCGACGCCGGTGCCGCGGCGGACCTCGCTCGCCGCCGGCTTCATCGGCCTGCCGGAGACGTTTCCCGGCTTCGAAGGCGAGGGGGCGGACGCGCTCTATCTCGCAGCGGTCGCGCACGCCGGGGCGCATCTGGTGCATTCCACCGTCCGCTTTCCGGTCGGGCGATTGAAGGCGCTGCAGATCGCGCTGGTCTCGCTGATCGAGGATGCCCGGGTCGAGACGCTGGCGCTTCGTGAACTGCCCGGCCTGCGCCGGCTGTGGCTGCCATTTCACACCGCGACGCCATCCGGCCAGGCGACGGCGGCCGGGCTGATGACGCGGCTGGCGCGGGCGCTGATCGACCCGGATTATCAGGATTCGGATGCATGGGTCACCAAGGGACAGCAGCTGTTTGCCGCCGCCGCCGACCGCTGGACCGATCCTGCCATCAGCCGCGAGATCGGCGGACTTCTGGGCAATGACATCGGGCAGATGCGGCTGCAGTTCAACGCCAAGAGCTATGTCGTCGAACCCGCCTACCGCGACGACAATCTGGCGCTTTGGGATTTTGGCGATCAGCCGGACAGCCCGGCCGAGACCATCGAGCTCGCGGTCGATTCCGTGCGGATCGAGCGGCGCGATGATCCAGCCGCACAGTCGGCCGACGACGACGCCAAGCCGGACGAGGCGCTGCGTGCGAGGGCCGGCGCGGCCACGCTGCTGGACGGATTTCCGGCCGCAACCTATCCGGAATGGGACTATGCCGCGCGCGCCGAGCGGGCGGACTGGACCACCATTCTGGAGGCTGATGCCGCCGTTTCCGCGAAGCCGTTCGATCTGCCGGCGGACACGGACACGATGCGCTGGGTCACGCGCTTGACCCGCGATGCGTCGATTGGCCGCCGCATCCGCCACAAGGGCCAGCGCGACGGCGAGGCGCTCGACATCGATGCGGCAGTCGCCGTGACGATCGAGCGACGTGCCGGCAACACTGGCGAGCCCAGGGTCTATCAGCGCGATGCGCCGGGACCGCGCGATCTCGCCATCCTGCTGCTGATGGATCTGTCGCAATCGACCGCCGACCGCGATCGCCGCGGCCGGACAGTTCTCGACGTCGAGCGTAAGGCAGCCGCGATCATGGCGACGGCGGTCGAGGCCGCCAATGACTCGATCGCGGTGCATGGCTTCAGCTCCGACGGCCGCGAACGCGTGCGTTATCTGCGCATCAAGGACTTCGAGGAGCCGATGGACGCTGTGGTACGGTCGCGCCTCGCGGGCGTTGCCAGCAGCCATTCCACCCGGCTTGGTGCGGCCTTGCGCCATGCGGGCGGCTACCTCGCGGGACGACGTGCGTTCCGCAAGGTGCTGCTGCTCCTGACCGATGGCGAGCCCTCCGACATCGACGTGCCAGACCCGCAATATCTCGTTGAGGACGCGCGCCGTGCCGCGCAGCAGCTGCGGCGGCGCAGCACCGACATCTTTGCCTTCGGCATCGGTGAAGGCAGATTTCCCCAGCTCGATCGCATTTTCGGCGAACGCTATGCGCTTCGCGTGCCGCGCATCGAGGTGTTGCCGCAACGGGTGATGCAGCTTTATGCGGAACTGAAGAAGTAGTCCTGGCAGCTAGCCTATTGCCCGCGGCAGGGAGCCCTTTGCCGTGATCTCCGCGGAAATGTCCTCGATTGTCTTGCGCTGTTCCATGGCGGCCCGCCGGATCAGCGCAAAGGCGGCCGGCTCGGCCAGCGCATGGGTGTGCATGACCTGAAGCACGGCGGCGAGCACGATGCGACGGGATCGAAGCCGCTGCTCGAGCTTGAGCACCTGCTGCTTCAGCTCGTTGGTGCGCTCGTTCCGCTCGAAGGCCATCACGAGGGCGGCATAGATGCCCGCCGAGCGCAGCGGCTTGACCAGGAATGATGCCGGATCGAGGTCGAGCACCAGCTTCAGCCGGCTCGGCGTCTCCGTACCGATCAGGGCGATGACCGGGCTCTGTCCAAGCGACGCACGCTGCGCCGGTGAGGTGAGCGGCAGGAACTCGTCGTCGACCAGCGTCACGTCCGGTCGGCAATCGATCTTGGCGCCGGGCTCCCATGTGACAATCTCGATCCCGAGACGCTCGAACTGGCGCCTGACGATCGAGGCATCGCGCTCGTCCTTGATGGCGACCAGCGCCTTGCGTCCGCGCAGCGAAAATGAAGACGGTTTGCTCATTTCACAACCCGCAAATGCGGCGCATTCGGCGACGCTGCATCCCTTGCGGGGCTGGCGGCGACGTCGAGCTGCGTCAGATAAGGATCAGGCTTAACCGGAGCCTCAGCTTCCCAGAAGATGTCAAACTGTCCCTCGGCGTTGGAGACGGCCAGCCGCGGCGTCAGGACGCAGTGGTTATTGCTATCATCGATCCAGACCGGACCCTGTGGCGAATTGTAGCGATGGCCGGCAGCGGCGCGCCGCACCTCGCCGATATCAGAGGTGCCGGCGCGCTGCAGCGCGCGGGCCAAGAGATAGACCGCGACATAGGCGGATTGTCCGTCCACCGAGGGGCTGCTGTGTTCGCCGTAACGGGCCTTCCAGCGTGCGACGAAAGCCTTGTTCTCAGGCAGGCGAATGCTTTCGAAATAGGCCGATGATGTGATGCATCCGGCCGATGCAGGGCCTGCGATCTTGAGCTCCGGCTCGCACAGGCTGCAGCTCAGCATGGGAATGCTGAGGTTGGCCGCAGTGGTTGCGGCATGAAAGGCACGGATGAAATCATAGCTCGAACTGCCGACCAGCGTGTTGAAGACAACCGGCGGCCGGCGCCGCACGATCTCGTCGACGATGTGCGTGACCGCGCTTTCACCGAGTTCGAGCAGGCGTTCGGCGAGAATGCGACCTCCCGCCGCCGTCACAAGCTCGCGGGTGACGCGATTGGTTTCCCAGGTCCAGACATAGTTGGAGCCGACGCAGAAGATCTCGCGCGACAGATTGTCGAGCACGTAGCGCACCAGCGGCAGTACGTTGTGATTGGGCGAGGCGCCGACATAGATGACGTTGTCGGAGCATTCGAAGCCCTCATAGCGGGCAGGATACCAGAGCAGTCGGTCGGTGCGCTCGACGATCGGAAGCACCTGTTTGCGCGAGGCCGATGTGTAGCAGCCGATGATGTGCTCGACCCCGACATTGCGAATGAGGTCGTCGCAGACCGTATGGTATTCCGCAATCACCCCGCGGGGATCGCGGACATGCGCTGACATCGAGAAATCGAAGCCATCCTGCTCGTTGATCTCGTCGACCGCCATCATCGCGCTCTTGAGGATCTCGCGCCCCATGGCCTGATAGGGCCCGTGCTGCGAGCAGATGATGCCAACTGGTATGGACGGCTTTGTCATCGACGACTTTCACTGAATTCACGAAGCAAACCATCTTCGCAGAGGTCGGGGCAAGAGGTCATGCCGTTTTGCTGCGCATGCACCTCGCGAAATTTGTGCAGCCAGCCTCGTTGACAACGCGCTGCACACTTCCTTAGAATTTTCTCCTACAGGGCTTCCTGTCGAACTTGCGTGCGTCGATTTGGCCGATGACGTCCCGGTCGCCGTGCAGAGTGCTCCGTTCGATCCCGGGCCCGATGCGATAGTTCATAGCCGCGGCATTTGAGCCATTCGTCACCTTCGTTTCGGAGGGGCGGGTGGCTTTTTGCTTTTGCCGCTAAACAAATTGGCGACACGTTCCGTGTCGCCAAGCCGGAGGCGCATGCGCGGTGATGGGCAGTGCCTGCGCTTGCGTCATGTCAAGTGCGGGGATGCGAGACGATGACGGAACTTCACTATCTCGGGCTGATTGAGGTCGGGCAGCAAATCCAGGCCAAGAAGCTCTCGCCGGTCGAAGTGACCAAGGCGATGCTCGGGCGGATCGAGCAGCTCGACGGCAAGCTCAAGAGCTACGCCTTTGTGATGGCCGATGTGGCGCTTGCGGAAGCGGCGGGGGCCGAAAAGGACATCGCGTCCGGCAAGGTCAAGGGGCCGCTGCACGGCGTGCCGATCGCGATCAAGGACCTGTGCTGGGTCAAGGGCGCGCCGGCCGCGCATGGCATGACCATCCATCGCGATTTCCGGCCGAGCGAGGACGCCACGGTGGTCGCGCGGCTGAAGGATGCCGGCGCCATCATCCTCGGCAAGCTGCAGCAGACCGAGGGCGCCTATGCCGACCATCACCCGAAGATCGATCCGCCGAAGAACCCGTGGAGCGCCGATCTGTGGTCGGGTGCGTCCTCAAGCGGTTCCGGCGTCGCTACCGCGGCGGGCCTTTGCTTCGGTTCGCTTGGAACCGACACCGGCGGGTCGATCCGCTTTCCTTCGGCTGCCAACGGCATCACCGGGCTGAAGCCGACCTGGGGACGTGTCAGCCGCTACGGCGCCTTTGAACTTGCGGCCACGCTGGATCACATCGGACCGATGGCACGCAGCGCGGCCGATTGCGGCGCGATGCTCTCCGTGATCGCCGGCCAGGACCCCAAGGACACCACGTCGGTGCCGTTATCCGTGCCGGACTATCTCGCTGGTCTCACCGGAGACCTGCGCGGCGTGACGATCGGCGTCGATCGGCGCTGGACCAGCGAGGGCACCGACGAAGCAGCGAGCAAGGTGCTCACCGAAGGTCTGCGGGTTGCGGCCGATCTCGGCGCCAAGATCAAGGAGATCACGTTCCCCGATCCCAAGGCCGTGATCGAGGACTGGTTCCCGCTGTGCGGCATCGAAGTGGCCGTTGCGCACGAGGAGACCTATCCGGCACGCAAGGACGAGTACGGTCCGGGGCTGGCAGGCCTGCTCGATCTCGGCCGGGCGCAATCCGGCATGGACTATCAGAAGATCGTGCTGCGGCGCGAAGCGTTCCGCGGCGCCGTGCGGCTGCTGTTCGAGACGGTCGATCTGATCGCCGTCCCGGCGCAGGCGTTTGCCGCGCCGACGCTGGCCAAGATGGCCGCGCTCGGCGAGGACGCGTCGCTGATTGCCGGGCTGCTTCGCTTCACCTGTCCGTTCGACATGACCGGAAGCCCGACCGTGACGCTTCCCGGCGGTTTCGCGCCGAGCGGCGGCCCCGTCGCCTTCCAATTCGTCGGCCGTCACTTCGACGAGGCAAGTCTCGTCCGCGCAGGCGATGCCTTCCAGCGCGTCACCGACTGGCACAAGCGCCATCCCGCGATCTGAGTTGAGGAGCCGTTGGCATGACCGAAGACTGGTTGAAGAGTTCCATCATGGCAAAGCGGGCCGTCGCCAAGGGCGCGACCGGCACGACCCATAGTTTGACGATCGAGCAACAGGGCGGCTTCCATTACGTCTATGGACCCTATGCCAAGCCGACGCTGTCGATCGATCCGGGCGGGGTGGTCGTCGTCGAGACCGAAGACGCCTTCGGCGGCGTGCTCACCAGCGAGACCGACAGCCCCACCGCGAAGCTGAACTTTCCTTACCTGAACCCGCAATGCGGGCCGATCGCGGTCAAGGGCGCCAAAAAGGGCGATTGCCTCGCCGTCTATATCCGCGACGTCGAGACCCGCGGCGCACAGCCAGCAGGCACCACCTGCATCATTCCGGAGTTCGGCGGTCTGGTCGGGACCGCATCCACGGCGTTGCTCAATCCGCCATTGCCCGAGCGCGTCAAGAAGCTGCATGTCGACCGCAACGGGGTGCGCTGGAGCGACAAGATCACGCTGCCCTACGAGCCCTTCATCGGTACCATCGGCGTGTCGCCCGAAATCGAGGCAATCTCCTCGCTGCAGCCCGACTATCACGGCGGCAACATGGACCTGCCCGACGTCGCGCCGGGTGCGATCATCTATTTGCCGGTGCATACCGAGGGCGGGCTGCTCTATGTCGGTGACTGCCACGCCACGCAAGGCGATGGCGAGCTCTCGGGTGTCGCGCTCGAGCAGCGCGCGACCGTCACGCTGCAGGTCGATCTGATCAAGAACTGGAGCTTTGCCTGGCCGCGGCTCGAGACCCGCGACTTCATCATGACGATCGGCAGCGCACGGCCGCTCGAAGATGCGGCGCGTATCGCCTATCGCGAGCTGGTGCGGTGGATGAGTGCGGACTACGGCTTCGACGAGATCGACGCCTACATGCTGCTCAGCCAGGCCGGCCGCATGCGGCTCGGCAACATGGTCGACCCCAAATACACGATGGGGGCGTCGATCCTGAAGAATTACCTCAAGGCGTGACTTCCAACATCCTTCAACGAGAGGACATCGCGATGATTTCGGGGCGTGTAGTCGGAATAGCTTTGCTTGGTGCCGTGATGGCGACGGCAGCAATAGGTAGCGCCCGTGCGGCCGAGCCGCCGTTGAAGATCGGCTTGCTGGAGGACGTCTCCGGCGACCTCGCATTCATGGGTATGCCCAAGCTGCACGGATCGCAGCTGGCGGTCGAGGAGATCAACAAGAGCGGCGGCATTCTCGGGCGGCAGATCGAGTTGATCCATCTCGACCCGCAGGGCGACAATGCCCGCTACCAGGAATTCGGCCGCCGCCTGCTCAATCGCGACAAGGTCGACGTCTTGATCGGCGGCATCACCTCCGCCTCGCGCGAGGCATTGCGTCCGATCGTCGATCGCACCACGACGCCGTACTTCTATACCAACCAGTATGAAGGCGGGGTCTGCGATGCCAGCATGATCAGCATGGGCGCGGTGCCGGAGCAGCAGTTCTCGACCCTGATCCCCTGGATGGTCCAGAAGTTCGGCAAGAAGGTCTACGTCATCGCCGCGGACTACAATTTCGGTCAGATCTCCGCGGAGTGGAACCGCAAGATCATGAAGGATCTCGGCGGCGAGGTCGTGGGCGAGGAATTCATCCCGCTCGGCGTGTCGCAGTTCGCGCAGACGATCCAGAACATCCAGAAGGCGAAGCCGGACTGGTTGCTGACGATCAATGTCGGCGCCGCGCAGGATTCGTTCTTCGAGCAGGCGGCTGCTGCCAACCTCAATCTGCCGATGGGGTCTTCGATCAAGGTCATGCTCGGCTTCGAGCACAAGCGGTTCAAGCCGCCGGCGCTCAACAACATGCATGCGACCGCCAACTGGTTCGAGGAGATCGACACCCCCGAAGCCAACGACTTCAAAAAACGCTGGCACGCCAAGTTCCCCGATGAGCTCTACATCAACGACATGGGCTACAACGCCTACAATGCGCTCTACATGTACAAGACGCTGGTCGAGAAGGCGAAGTCGACCAAGCTCGAGGATATGCGCAAGGTGATCGCAAGCGGAGATGCCTGCATCGATGCTCCCGAGGGCAAGGTCTGCATCGATCCGAAGAGCCAGCATACGTCGCACCGCATGCGCCTGATCTCGGTCGGGCCCAAGCATGAGGTGACCGTCGAGAAGGACTACGGGACGATCCAGCCGTACTGGTTGGGCGAGATCGGCTGCGATCTCACCAAGAAGAACGACAAGGACCAGTACACGCCGAGTCATCTTCCCAACAAATCGTGACGCGAACGGGCATGATTCTTGCTCGTGTTGTGCATCACGACTTCGAACCGAGCCGGCGCCGCAATGATGCGGCGCCGTGATCACGGAGACCGGAATGTCGGCTGAACTCTTCTCGTTATTCTATCAGTTCGCCGACGTCTTCGCGTTCCTGATCCTGTCGGCGGCGGGGCTTGCCATTGTGTTCGGCATGATGGGCGTCATCAATATGGCGCATGGCGAATTCATCATGTGCGGCGCCTATGTGACGGTGGGGCTCGTGAATCTTGGCGTGCCGCTTCCGATCGCCCAGATCCTGGCTGCGCTGACCGCTGGGATTATCGGCATGATCGTCGAGTTCCTGATCGTCCGGCGCTTCTACAAGCGTCCGCTCGATTCCCTGCTTGCCACCTGGGGTCTCAGCCTGATCGTGACGCAGTCGATGCTGCTGATCGTTGGATCCGCGGTGCGCGGCATCGGCACGCCGGAAGGAGCCTTTGCGATCGGAGGCTACACGTTCTCGACCTACCGTCTTGTGCTGTTCGGTTGTGCAGTGGCGGTGCTGGCCGGCCTCTACATCATCTTCATGAAGACCCGCTTCGGTGTGATCGCGCGCGCGACGATGCAGAACGCGGCCATGGCGAAGGCGCTCGGCGCGCGCACGGGGCGCATCTATTCCATCAGCTTCGGGATCGGCACGGCGCTCGCCGGACTCTGCGGCGCGCTTTACGCGCCCACCATGACGCTGATCCCGACCATGGGCGCGACCTTCGTGGTCGAGAGTTTTGTCACCGTCGTGATCGGCGGCGCCAATGTCCTGCTCGGAACCGCGCCGGCCGCGGTGTTCCTGGCGATAATCAGGATGGCGTTGAATGCAAGTTATGGCCAGATCATCGGGCAGATCGGCATGCTGTTTGCCGTCATCCTGATCATACGTGTCCTACCTGAGGGACTATCCAGCGTGCTGGTTCGCCGTGGCCGCTAGACGGGAATTTTGGATGTTCAAGCTGCTCGACGGTCCGCAGACTCTCGGACGAGGCAAGATCTTCTGGTCCTGTTTCCTGGCCGTGCTGGCCGGCGCGCTGATCTATCCGCTGTTTGCCGATTCCTATGATGTCGGCAACTTCGCCTACTTCCTGATCTGGATTTTCATGGCGCTCGGCCTCTGTCTGATGTGGGGGTACGGCGGCATGCTGTCGTTCGGCCAGACCTTCTTCTTCGGCATCGCCGGCTACGGCTACGGCGTACTTGCCATCAACATGGGCGGAGGAACGGCGACGATCGCCGCGCTCGTTCTCTCCGTTCTGATCGCGATGATCGCGGCCGGGATCCTCGGCTATTTCATGATCTGGGGCGGCATCAGCGGGATCTTCTTCGGCATCGTGACGCTGTCGGCGACGCTGGTGCTTGCGTTCTTCCTTGGGCAGACGGCCGGACCGGAATGGCATATCGGTCCGGCCCGGCTGAACGGCTTCAACGGCATGAAGGGAATGGACCCGCTCACCGTCCGTGACTTCACCATCGAAGGATCGGCGCTCTATTACGTCATGATCGCGCTGATCGTGGTCGTCTATATCGCACTGCGCATGCTGGTGAACTCGAGCATCGGCAACGTGATCGTGGCGACGCGGGAAAATCCGCAGCGCGCCGAGATGCTCGGTTACGACGTCCGCAAGTATCAGCTGCTGACATTCGTGATCGGCAGCGGCCTCGCAGGCCTGAGCGGCGCGCTGTACACGTCCTGGGGGCAGTTCATCACGCCGTCCAGCATCGGCCTGCCGGCGGCCGCGATGCCGATCGTGTGGGTGGCGTTCTCCGGGCGCAACGATTTGACCGCGACCCTGGTTGGTTCGTTCCTGCTGCTGTTCGGTTTCCAGACCATCACGGTCTACAGTCAGCAAGCGGCGCTGGTGCTGATGGGCGTGCTCCTGCTCGCCACCGTGATGTTGGCGCCGCAGGGATTTGTGCTCGGTATCGGTAAGCTCGTCGTCGATTGGTGGTCGCGCCGCCGGCGGCGCGACGAAGGCCCCGCGCTGGCGGACGCCGGCCGTCTGCAATCGGATGAGACCTGAATCATGGCACTGGTCGATGTGAAAGGCGTATCCAAGCGGTTCGGTGGATTGACCGCCGTCTCCGACGTCGACCTGACGGTCAATGTCGGCGAGGTCCATTGCCTGATCGGGCCCAACGGGGCCGGGAAGAGCACGCTGTTCAAGCTGATCGTCGGCCTCTACCCGCCGACCGCGGGCAGCATCTTCTTCGACTCCATCGATATCACCAATGAGCGTCCCTACGCGCGGGTGCAACGTGGCATGAGCATCAAGATGCAGGCGCCGAGCGTGTTCAAGGAGCTGCCAGTGCGACAGAACATCCAGATCGCGCTTCAGGAACGGCTGTCGGGCGCTGAACGCAGCGCCGAGGAGGAACGGCTGCTGTCGCTGCTCAATCTGGCTGATGATAGCGGCAAGCTCGCCGGCGCGCTGTCGCATGGCCAGCAGCAATGGCTCGACATCGGCATGGCGCTGGCGTTGCAGCCGCAACTCCTGCTGCTCGACGAGCCGACCGCCGGCATGTCGCCGGAGGAGACCTACAAGACGGGCGAACTGATCAAGTCGTTCAATGCCGAGGGCATGACGGTGCTGGTCGTCGAGCACGACATGGCGTTCGTGCGTCAGGTCGCGCAACGTGTCACTGTTCTGCATCTTGGCAAGATCTTTGCGCGCGGCAGTCTGGAAGCCATCCTCGAAGACGAGAAGGTCGCGGAAATCTATTTGGGTAAGACCCATGCCCACTGATCGCATTCTGGACGTGTCGGGACTTTGGGCGGGCTACGGCGCGACGCCGATCCTGCAGGGTGTCAGCATGTCGGTCTCGCGTGGCGAGATCGTTGGCGTGATCGGCCGCAACGGCGTCGGCAAGTCGACCCTGATGCGATGCCTGATCGGCCTGCTGCAGACCTGGCGTGGCACTATCACCTTCATGGATCAGGACGTGACGCAGCTCGAGGCCGACGCGCGGGCGCGCGCCGGCTTCGGCTACATCCCGCAGGGCCGCGACGTCTTTCCGCAGATGAGCGTCGAGGAGAATTTGCAGGTCGGTGAGCTGATCGGCGGACCCGACGGCAAGAAGCTGCCGGAGCTCGTCTATACGTATTTTCCGCGCCTGAAGGAGCGCCGGCGGCAGATCGCAGGCACCATGTCGGGCGGCGAGCAGCAGCAGCTTGCGATTGGCCGCGCGCTGATCGGCAATCCGTCGCTGATGATTCTCGACGAGCCCTCCGAGGGCGTCCAGCCGTCGATCGTGCAGCACATTTGCGAGGCTTTGAAGTCGTTCAGGGACGAGCTTGGGACGACGATCATCTTCGTCGAGCAGAATCTCGACACCATCCTGGCCATCGCCCAGCGCTGCTACATCATGGAAAAGGGCAAGATCACCCGATCGCTGGCCGGCGAGGAGGTCAATGCCGACAACGTTCGCGCGCAGCTGTTGCTTTGATCGGCCGGCTACGCGGCAAGAAAATGCGTTAGATAATCGATAATAAATGGAGGGAATGAACATGGATCTGGGACTCAAGGGAGCAAAGGTTCTCGTCACCGGCAGCACCAAGGGCATCGGCAGGGCGATCGCCGACACGTTCGCGGCCGAAGGCGCCAATGTTGGAATCTGCGCGCGCAACCAGGGTGACGTCGACGCCGCGGTCACTGCGATCAAGGCCAAGGGCGTTGCCGCGTTCGGCAGCGCTGTCGACGTCTCGAACGGGCCGGCGCTGAAGGCCTGGGTCGCCGACATGGCCTCCAAGCTCGGCGGCATCGATGTCGTGGTCGCCAATGTCAGCGCGCTGTCGATCGGGCAGGACGAGGAGAGCTGGGAGAAGGAATTCTCCACCGACATGATGGGGACGGTGCGGCTCGTCAACGCCGCGATGCCGTATCTTGAGAAGAGCGGCGCCGCCGCGATCGTCACGATCGCCAGCGTGTCGGGGCGCGAGGTCGATTTTGCCAGCGGTCCTTACGGGACCTTCAAGGCCGCGATCATCCACTACACGCAGGGCCTCGCCTACCAGCTTGCCGCGAAGGGCATCCGGGCCAATTCGGTGTCGCCTGGCAACACCTATTTCGAGGGCGGCGTCTGGAACATGATCAAGGACGGTAATCCCGAACTGTACAAGACCGCGCTGGCGCTCAACCCGACCGGCCGGATGGGCACGCCGCAGGAGATGGCGAACGCCGCCGTGTTCCTGGCGAGCAAGGCGGCGAGCTTCATCACCGGGACCAACCTCGTCGTGGATGGTGCCTTGACGCGCGGTGTCCAGTTCTAGCCGGGGCCACAACGACATGTCAGCGGATCCATTGTACTACAAGTCCATCACCGAGATCTCCGAGCTGTTCCGCCGCAAGGAGGCGAAGCCCTCGGAGGTCACGGAGGCGATCCTGGGCCGGATCGCGAAGCTGGATGGCCAGTTTCATGGCTTCGCGCTCGTGCTTGCGGAGCGGGCGATGGCCCAGGCCAAGCAATACGATGCGGAGGTCGCCAAGGGCATCTGGCGCGGCCCGCTGCATGGCGTTCCGATCGGTTTGAAGGACCTCTGCTACACGAAGTTTGCGCCGACGGCGGCCGGCACGACGATCCACGCCAGGTTCGTGCCGTCCTTCAATGCCACGATCGTCGACCGGCTCGAACTTGCCGGCGCGGTGACGCTCGGCAAGCTCAAGATGACGGAGGGCGCCTATACCAGCCACCATCCCGCCGACCAGGCGCCGCTCAATCCGTGGAACGTGAACTATTGGGTCGGCTCTTCGTCGACCGGATCCGGTGTCGCGACGTCGGCGGGCCTCTGCTACGGCTCGATCGGCAGCGATACCGGCGGCTCGATCAGGTTTCCGTCGGCAACCTGCGGCCTGACCGGGATCAAGCCGACCTGGGGCCGCGTCAGCCGGCACGGCATCTTCCCCTTGGCTGACTCGCTCGATCACGTCGGACCGATGTGCCGCAGCGCTGCGGATGCCGGGGCGATGCTCGGCGTCATCGCGGGGGCAGATGCGAACGATCCGACCGCCTTGCGGGCGCCGGTGCCGAACTATCTGGCCGGCGCAGGCGACGGCATCCGGGGCTTGAGGATCGGCGTCGATCGCAGGTACACCCAGGAAGGCATCGATCGGCAGGTCGTGGTCGCGTTGCTGGAAGCCGAGCGCACGCTCGCCGCTCTCGGTGCCGACATCCGTGAGGTGCATTTCCCGCCTTATCAGAGGCTCGTCAGCCAGTGGATCCCGATGTGCTCGGTGGAGACGGCTGAGGCGCATCTGGACACCTACCCGTCGCGCAAGTCGGAATACGGACCGGATCTTGCGCAAGTGATCGAGCAGGGCAGGTCGGTGAGTGGGGTCGATATTGCCGCGATCCATCACGAGCGGCTCAAATTCAGCGGCAGCCTCGCTGCGATGTTCGAGGACATCGATCTGCTGCTGATCCCAACGATGCCGGTGCCGATCCCGACGCTCACCAAGATGAGCGAATACGGCGCCGACCCGACCGTGCTGCTGAGCATTCTGCGCTTCACGGCCGTGTTCGACTTTTCGGGCAGCCCGACCATCACGCTGCCGATGGGCATGGCGTCGGACAAGATGCCGCTCAGCATGCAGCTGGTCGGCCCGCATCTCTCCGAAGATTTGCTGGTCCGCGCCGGTTGCGCGTTCCAGTCGGTGACGGATTGGCATACCCGGCGGCCGCCTATCGAATAGAGCCTCGTCAACCGGTCTTGTCGACGTTCCAGAACAACGGCACCGGCGCGCGGACGATGTCCTTCAGCGCCTTCCGCGTCGCAGCCGGCTGATTGTACTGACCGGTCGGCACGTGGGTGACCACCTCATAGGCGCGCGCCTGGATATTGTCGGCCAGCGCCTTCTGGTCCGGCGGCGCCGCGGTGCGGGCAAAGCCGTCGCGCAGCCGCTCGAGCTCGGCATCCTCGACCCAGCCGAAGAAGCCGCCGTTCTTGCCCTTGCCGTTGACGCAGGCATTGCCGATCGGATTGATCAGATCGGCGCTGGCCCAGGTCGAGTGGTAGAGCGACCAGCCGCCCTCAGCCGGCATCGACTGCTTGGCGCGCCGCGCCACCACCGAACCCCAGTCCATCGCGAGCAGGTTGACGTTCATACCGATCGCGCGCAGCGCTTCGGCGGTGACCGTGCCGAGCGCGGTGATGATCGGCGCATCGGTGGCGTGCAGGATCGTGATCGGCTCGCCCTTGTAGCCGCCTTGCTTCAGCAGCTCCTTCGCCTTGGCCGTATCGGCTTTGGTCGACCAGCCGACCGCGCTTTCGAACGGCGTGCCGGCGATGAAGATTTGCGGGCGTGATCTTGTAATAGTCGGGATTGCCGATCTGGGTGTCGAGCCAGTCCTTCTGGTTCACGGCGTGCAGCACCGCCTGGCGGATCTCCGGCCGGTCGAACGGCGGCACCAGCCAGTTCATTCGGCACATGCCTGAAAAACCAAGCGTGTTGTAATCGGTCAGCTCGACATTCGCGGCGCGCGCCAGCATCGCATGATGGTCGTGTGGCGGAACTTCGAAGTAATCGATCTCGTCGTTCATCAGCGCGTTGGTCGCGATCTGGAAGTCCGGCACGCTGATCCATTCGTAGCGGCCGATCTTCACGACCTTGCCGCCGGTCCCGTCAGATGGCTCGTCGCGCGAAATGTAGTCGGGATTCTTCTCGTAGGCGGCCTTGACGCCAGGCTGGAATTCCGCCGTCACGAAGCGGAATGGCCCGGAGCCGAGATGATCCGTGATGGCCGGGTCGGCGGGCGTTGCGGCAATCCGCGCCGGCACGATGAAGGGCACGTTGGCGGTTGGCTTGCCGAGCGCCGCCAGTACGAAGCCGCAGGGCTCCTTCAGCACCATGCGGAATGTCCGCTCGTCGGCGGCCTTCAGTTCGGCGATGAATTCGAACAGCTTTTGGCCCATCGTGTCGCGCCTCGCCCAGCGCTGCAGTGAGGGGATCACGTCGGCCGACGTCACGGCGCTGCCGTCATGGAATTTGAGGCCGGGGCGCAGACGGAACGTGTAGGTCAGATTGTCTGCCGAGACCTCCCAGGCCTCGACCATCTGCGGCTGGATCTCGAATTTCGAGTTGGTCGAGAACAGCGTGTCGTAGATCATGTAGCCGTGGTTGCGCGCCGTCCACGCGGTCGTCATGATCGGATCGGTGGCGCGCAGCGGCGCGTGCATCACCGCAGTAATGGTCTTCGAGCTGGCCCGCGCGATGCGCGGCATCGCAATGCCGAGGCTCGCGCCGGCGCCGATCTGCAAGAGGGTGCGCCGGTTGATCGATGGTCCCATGATGTCCCCCTGTCGCAAACCTGTCAGGCCTGGCCGCTGAGCCTGGCTGCGATCGCGCGGTAGCCGCGCATCCACATGTGATCGAGATCGAGAGGAGACGCGCGCGATCACGGTTTCATTGACCGGATCGATGTAGATCCACTGGCCGTGGATGCCGACTGCGGCAAACGGGGCTTCGCGCCGGTCGAGCGTGTACCACTTGTTGCGGTAGTTGCCGTTTGGAAACACCTTTGTCAGGTCGCCGCGCGACCACGCCTCGGCATTGCCGTTGTGCCTGATGTCGTCGATCCACCAGCTAGGCACGACCTGTCGGCCGTTACTGATGCCGTGATTGCGCATCATCTCGCCGAAGCGCGCAAGATCGCGCAGAGTCGCGCAGACGCCGCCGGCGACGCGCGCCGCGCCGCGGGAATCGACCGTGATGTAGGCGTCGTGCTCGGCGCCCATCGGCTGCCACAGATAGTGCGAAAGGATTTTCGCATAGGACAGGCCGCAGGCGCGCTCATAGACCCAGCCGAGCACGTCGGTGTTGGTCGAGACGTAGTGGAAGGTCTGGCCGTGCGGCGTGCCGTTCGGCCGCAGCGTGCGCAGATAGTCGCGCAGGTTGCTCGGCGGAATGGCCGGATCCGGCGGCTCCCAGCCGGTCGAGCGGCGGTAATTGATGACGTCGCCGTCGCGCGCCATGTAGTCCTCGTCGAAGCGGATGCCGACGCTCATGTCGAGCAGATGCCGCACCGTGCAGCCGTCGCCATAGACCGATCCCTCCATCTCCGGGATGTAGCGCGTCACCGGCGAGTCGGGGTCGAGCTTGCCGCGGTCGGCCAGGATGCCGCCAAGTGTGCCGGCGACCGACTTGCTGACCGAAAAGATCAAATGCGGGGTGTCGGGCGTCAGGCCGTGGGCATACCATTCGAAGGCGATCTCGCCGCGATGCGACACCACGATGCCGTCGGTGTGGCTCGCGCGCAGCGCCTGGCCGACGCCGACCGTCTCGCCGCGCGGGTTTGCGAAGCTGACGTCGTCGAGATGGCGCGGCGCAAAGGAGAGCGGCGCCAGTGCGGAGGCGCGCGCGATGTTCGCGGTCGGCAAGAGCTCGCGCACGTTGCGGAACGCCCATTCGCTGTAGGGATGCTGACGCCAATTGGCCAGCGTGACTTGTTCGTCGGCCGCCGCGGGGAAGGCGGCCATGATGCGACGTGAATTCATTCTTGATCCAGCAATGCCATTGGAAGTTTCACGAAAGTTCCGCATGCGCCGCGCCGCTCGCAATCAACCGGATGGTGGAGGTGGCCGCCGGGTTACCCCGGTGTAACCGTTTCAAGGATGTGCGTGGCGCGGGCTTGGCCCGCAAATTGCTTGACTAAGCCCTGCGTCTGTCCCAGCGTGCCGAGCACGCGACGCGCAGACGTCCGCCATCGGGAAACATCGGGAGGTAGGTCATGATCGCGCTTCTGGGCCGACCGGATCCGGCGACCACGCAGGCCATTCAGTTCGCGCGCGGCATTCTCGAGGGGTCCGCGACCGCCTTCTACGAGGTCGACGGCAACCTGACCCTCAACCGCTTCGTGCTCAGCAGCAACGTACCGCCGAGCTTTCACGACCGGTACCTTGCCGGCATGAACCGGCTCGATCCGCTGCATCCGCGTTCCGCGAGCAATCGGCCGATTGCGCGGCTGAGCACAGCCCTCGACCAATGCGCCACCCAGGAGGCGGCGACCTACCGCGCCTTCGCCGGCCAATGCGGCGTCGCCGACATGATCGAATTCTTCTTCCGCCGCAACGACCGGATCGTGGCCGGAATGAGCGTGCTCTGGGCGCCGGGCTGCGCCATTCCGGACGGCAGCATGCACATCGCGGAGAAGATCCACGACTATCTCGAGTTCAACCTGACCAGCCGGCTGTCGTCGAATGCCGACGAGCCGCCGCGCTACGGACTGACCTCGCGCGAGATGGAGGTCGTCGAGCTGTTGTGTTGCGGCCGGACCAACCGCGAGATCGGCGAGTGCCTGAGCATTGGTCTTGCGACGGTGAAGACGCACCTGATCCACATCTTCGAGAAGCTCGGCGTCGAGACGCGCTCGGCCGTCGTCGCGCTGATGTCGCGGCCGCACTGAGGCGGGCTGTGACGGTCGCGGTCGCGTTTCGAATTGGGCGCGGAGTCCGGCATGTTCAGTATGGCGGGATGAAATTCGCATCGAGCTGTTCCAGAGCAACGCTGCCTGTCGTTGACATTTGGTGGCGCCCCGTCCGCCGTCGTCCCGGCGCAGGCCGGGACCCATACGCCGCAGCGGGTGTTGTGAACGGGTCTCGTCGTTCGAGCGGTGCATAACGATCGGCATTTGTGGTTATGGGTCCCGGCCTGCGCCGGGACGACGCTGAGTTCGTGGCGCCGCTTGTGAGACAAACTTCCGCATTCTCGCGACATGATTTGTCCGAGCTTTGCTCTTCGTTCCGCCCTCTCTTGAAGAGGGCGCAGGGAAAGCCGGGTGCCGATCGCACCCATGGGCCCCGAGCAAAAGGTAGAAAGCTCGGGGGTAGGACCACAGGTGTAACCGGAGCAATCCGGCTTTCCCTGCGCGATGGCTTACGGCTTATTTCGTGCTCTCCCCGGCGAGACTTGGCTTGTTTGTCACCGCCTTCGCAAGACGCAATTGCGTCTTACAAGGGGACACCGGCCACTAGGGCGTCAGGACCACACGACTTCACCGTCCGCTTCGCGTGCTCTCGTCAGCTCCACGCTCGGCGTCCACCGCATCTCACACCGCGTTCGTGACGATCGCGAAGCGCCCCTCGATCGGGTGAGACGGGCAAATCTATACACTGCGTTGGGTCTGCCGATAAACCGAAATATTTTCGAATGCGGTGATTGACCGGTTTTGCTGAGTTGCCCGTCGTGTCGAATTGGCAACACCGGTTGCCATCATGAAGCGCGTCGTAGAATGGGTAGAGCGCAGCGAAACCCATCATCTCACCGCGCCGATAAAAGGGATGGACAAGTCGCTCCGCCCATTCGATCAGCTGACTTGTCCGTCGCAAGCGGCAAGCATGCAACGGCGGGTCGGCCTCGTCCGCGTCACCCGATCCACCGTACGGTTGATTGCTGCACCCGCCCGCGCAGGCCGAAAGTTTCCGAAGGACCGGTGTCGTTTTCGACAATGTTGGCGAGCGGCTGCCGCTCGTAGCGTCAGAGGATTCGACATGCGTGATTTCATGGCCATCGGTCGCTCGGTGGCGGTTGCCGAGCGTGGCATGGCCGCAACCTCGCACCCGCAGGCGACGCTTGCCGCGGTCGAGATGCTGAAGGCCGGCGGCAACGCCGTCGATGCCGCGGTCGCTGCGGTGGCAGTGCAGGGCGTGGTCGAGCCGCAGATGACCGGCATCGGCGGCGATTGCTTTGCGCTGTATTCGCCTGGGGATGGCGAGCCGATCGCGCTGAACGGCTCGGGCCGCACGCCTGCTGGTACCGATGCAGAGAAATTTGCCACGGGCGGTGCGCGCGACATTCCGCCGACCGCGCCGGAGGCGGTGACGATACCTGGCGCGATCGATGCATGGTGCCGGCTGGTCGCCGACCACGGCAGCAGGTCACTGGAAGAAATCTTCCGGCCGGCGATCACAGCCGCCGAGCAGGGCTTTTGCGTGACGCCGCGCGTCGCCGAGGACTGGCGCCGCTTCCGGGCCCGGATCGAGATCGACGCCAATGCGGCGGCGCAGTTTCTTCCCGGCGGTAGGGCACCGGAGGTTGGCGACATCCGTACGCAACCGGCGCTCGGCCTTACCCTGCGCCGGATCGCGCAACACGGACGCGACGCCTTCTACGCGTGCGAGGCCGCCGACGAGATGGCCGGCATCTTGCGCAGGCTCGGCGGGGCGCACAGCACTGCGGATTTTGTTGCACAGACCTCGGACTATGTGCGCCCGATCTCGGCGCGCTATCACGATCACGACGTGGTCGAGTGTCCGCCGAACGGGCAGGGGCTCGCGGCGCTGATGATCCTGCGGACGCTCGCGGGCTTCGACGTCACAGCACTGGCGCAGGCCGATTGCATCCATCTGCTCGCTGAAGCCACCAAGGCCGCCTACCGGGCGCGCGACGCCTTCTTCTGCGACCCCGCCGTCAGCAACGTCGATCCGGCTGCATTTCTTGCTGAAGATTACATCGGGGCGATCCGCAGCAAGATCGACATGCGCCATGCCTCGGCGCCGGCCACCTGGGATGACATCGAGCACCGCGACACCGTCTATGTCACGGTGGTCGACCGCGATCTCAACGCCATCTCGCTGATCAACTCGCTGTTCTATCCATTCGGCAGCGGCATCTACGCGCCGAAGTCGGGCGTCCTGCTGCACAACCGCGGCTGGAGCTTTCGCGCCAAACCCGGACACCTCAATTCGCTCGCGCCGCGCAAGCGGCCGATGCACACGATCATCCCCGGCCTGCTCCGCAAGGACGGCAAGACCGTGATGTCGTTCGGCGTGATGGGCGGGCATTACCAGGCGGCGGGCCATGCCAATCTGCTGTTGAACATTTTTGACATGAAGATGGACATCCAGGCGGCGGCCGAGGCGCCGCGCTCCTTTGCCTTCGACGGCGTGCTGTCGCTCGAGACAACGATATCGCCTGCGATCCGCGACGAGCTGCGCGCCCGCGGCCACGATGCGCGTTTCTCCGAGGAGCCGATCGGCGGCTGCCAGGCGATCCGCATCGACCATGCCAGGGGCGTTCTGTTCGGTGCCTCCGACCACCGCAAGGACGGGCTGGCGCTGGGCTATTGAGAGGCTGTGAGGCTTTTCACAGCCGTCATTGCGAGGAGCGATAGCGACGAAGCAATCCATTTCTCCGCTTGCGGAGCGATGGATTGCTTCGCTTCGCTCGCAATGACGTGGATGGAACGATGCGTCCCATGACCGTCATCCTGCGCCGGGCCGCGTGCCCGCATTGCGGCAGGCGACGGAGCATCCACCGGACGGTGGATTGTTCCAGACGCCGACATGCCGAACCTTTGGCCATCATGCCGGCGTCGTGCGCGGTTCAGCCCTCTGCACCGCGCGGCGAAAGGCTGATCGCTCCAGGCTTTCCCAACCGAGAAGTTGATCCGTATGAGCAGGACATTCGCCGACACGGTCTTCCGCAACGGCCGGATTTACACGTCGAACCGCCAGCAGCCTTGGGCGACGTGCGCGGCGGTCAGGGCTGGCCGGTTCATTGCCGTGGGCGAGGAACGCGATGTCGCGGCGCTGGTCGGCGAGGGGACCGCGACGGTCGATCTCCGCGGCCGGATGGCGATGCCGGGAATCATCGACATCCACAATCACATCATGATGGGCGGGCACGCCGATCTCTACGAGCTGCGCTTCTCCTCCGCCGACAGCATTCCAAGGATCGCCGAGACCTTGCACAAGGCGGCGTCGGCGGCGGCGCCGGGCGCCTGGATCGTCGGCGGCCAGTTCGGCAACAATCTGCTGAACGAGATGAACACCGCGGAGTCCTGCGCGCTGCTGGATGCGGCATGCCTCGGGCATCCCGTCGTGCTGCGTGACGACAGCTATCACAATCGCTGGGCGAGCTCCGCGGCGCTGCGGCTTGCCGGCGTGCAGGCCGATTCCCCCAACCCGACCGACGGCGAGATCGGCCGTGACCTCAAGAGCGGGACGCTCACCGGGATCATGATCGAGGCCGCCTCGGGCCTGGTGGAGCGGGCGCTCGCCGCCTCCGGGCACTACACCGCCGAGATGGACCGCGCGGCGGTGGCGCGCTCGATCGGGGTTCTCAACACCTATGGCGTCACCGCCTTCATCGACGCCGCCAGCATGCAGCCGATCATGGCGGCGCTGAAGGGGCTCGACGACCGCGGCGAGCTCACCGCCTGGGCGGTCTGCGCGATGCCGGTGGTCGAGCCGGGCTTCATGTTCGGCAAGGCCGGCGAGGAGCTGTTTGCGCTGCGCGAACAATATCGCGGCGCGCATGTGAAGCCGGACTACGTGAAGGTGTTCCTCGACGGCGTGCCCGGTGCCAAGACTGCCGCCTTCCACGAGCCTTATGTGGCCGATCCTGTACGCGGCTGCTGCTTCCGTGGATCGACCATGCTGACGGTGCCGGACCTGATCCGCTGGCTCGGGCGCTGCGAGAAGCTGGGGCTCGCCGCAAAGATCCACTGCGCTGGCGATGCCGCGGTGACGCAGGCGCTCGATGCCATCGACGTCGTGCGCAGCTTCAACGGGGCGACCCATCTGGTGCACCAGATCGCGCATGCGAGCTACATCGCGCCCGACGACATCCCGCGCTTCGCCGAGCTCGGCGTCGCCGCCGATCTGTCGCCGATCATCTGGTATCCGACTATCTTCCTCGAGGCGCACAAGGCCGCGATGGGCGAGGAGCGTGCGCAGCGCTTCTGGCCGAACAAGGATTTGAAGCAGGCCGGGGCGCTGATGGCCGGCGGCTCGGACTGGCCGGTGATCCCGATCCCCGATCCCTGGCAGGGCATCGAAGGCATGGTGACCCGGCAGAATCCGACTGGGGATTTTCCCGGCAAGTCGCTGTGGGCCGAGCAGGCGCTCGATCTCGCCACCGTGATCGACATCTACACCATCGACGCCGCGCGCGCGGCCGGGCTCGGCCAGTCGATCGGCTCGATCGAGGTGGGCAAATCCGCCGACCTGATCGTGCTCGACCAGATGATCTTCGACATCCCGCCGGACCAGCTCGCCGATACGCGGGTCGAGATGACCGTCTTCGAGGGCCGCAAGGTCTATGAGCGGGGTGCGTGATGATTGCTGTGGATCAAATCCCGGTCACGGTGCTGACCGGCTTCCTCGGCAGCGGCAAGACCACGGTGCTGAACCATTTGCTGCGCCAGCCGGAGCTCAATGGCGTCGTCGCCATCATCAACGAGTTCGGCGAGGTGGCGCTCGATCATCTGCTGGTCGAGAGCAGCGAGGATCGCCTGGCGCTGCTCGACAATGGCTGCATCTGCTGTTCGGTGCGCGAGGATCTGATCGAGACGCTGGCCGATCTCGCTGCCCGCCGCGCCGCCGGCACCATCCCGTCGTTCCACCGCGTGCTGGTCGAGACCACCGGGCTCGCCGATCCCGTGCCCGTGTTGCACACGCTGATGACGGCGCCAGATGTCATTGGCCACTACCGGATCGACGGGGTGGTCGCGACCATCGATGCGGTCAATGGCGCGCACACGCTCGGGTCGCACAGCGAGGCCGTCAGGCAGATCGCGGTTGCCGACCGGCTGCTGGTCACCAAGACCGATCTCGCTGCCGATGATGCGCTGGCGCGGCTCGATGCGCTGATCGCGGCGATCAACCCGGTAGCGGCGCGCCATTGCGTCCGGAACGGGATGGTCGATCCGGCAAGAGCCCTCGATGCCGGGCTGTTCGATCCGTCGGCCCGGTCGGCCGATGTCGTGCGCTGGTTCGATCTGGCCTCGCAGGCGGCGAACGCGCCGCGCGACCATGCCGATCACCTTTGCGACGGCGATGAATGCGGCCACCATAGCCACCACGCGCACGATGCAGGCGTGTCGTCCTACAGCCTTGTTATCGACGAGCCGATCCAGCGCGACGCGTTCGCGCGCTGGCTCGATTACGTCGCGGCGCTCAAAGGCGAGGACCTGCTGCGCTTCAAGGCGATCGTGCATGTCGCCGAACAGCCCGATGCGCCTGTTGTGGTGCATGGCGTGCAGCACGTCTTCCATCCGCCGATCACGCTTGCTGGCTGGCCATCAACGGACCGGCGCTCGCGGCTGGTCTTCATCGTGCACGGCATCCCGCGCCAGATCATCGAAAACACATTGTGCAAATTCGCATCCGTGAGCCGCGCGGCGATCCAGCGATCGGCGGCCTAGAGCATGATCCGGAAAAGTGTGAAGCGGTTTTTCGAAAAGATCATGCTCAAAGAAAGCCCGCTTGCTTCAGAGTTTGTTTCAGGGAGAGGGACATGACCGAGAATTCAAAGACGAACTCGTCCGGCCGGCTCAACCGGCGGACACTGTTGAAGGCGGCCGGCGCCACCGGACTTGCCTCCGCCATGAACGTGCCGCTGGTCAACATCGCGCGCGCCGCGAGCAATACGATCAAGATCGGGTGGGTCGGATGCCTGTCCGGCGTCCGCGCGCCATTTGCAGAGCCCGACACCTGGATCCACGAGCGGATCAAGGCGCGCGTCAAGGACGGCCTGAAGATCGGCGGCAAGACCTACCAGATCGAATTCGTGTTCAAGGACAACCAGTCCGATCCGAACCGCTCGTCGGTGGTCGCGAGCGAGCTGGTGCTGCGCGAAAAATGCGACCTCATCCTGGTCGAGGACGGCGACGCCCAGGCGCCGGTGCAGGAGCTGTCGGACGCCCGGTCGATCCCGTCGATCTCGACCATGGTGCCGTGGCAGGGCTGGATGTTCCCGCGCAAGTCGACGCCGGACAAGGGCTTCCCCTACAGCTTCCATTTCTTCTGGGGCGCTGACGACGTCGTCAAGAATTTCCTCGGCATGTGGCAATCGGTCGACACCAACAAGAAGGTCGGCACGCTCTATATCGACAATCCGGCCGGACAGGCGTTCTCCGATCCGAAGGTCGGATTGCCCGGCGGCATCGCGCAGGCCGGCTATCAGGAATTCTCTGCCGGCAAATTCCAGATCGCGACCGACGACTTCACCAATCAGGTCTCGGCGTTCAAGAACAACGGCGTCGATATCGTCTCCGGCTTCACCTACGGCAATCACTGGGTGACGCTGTGGAATCAGGCGGCCCAGGCCGGCTTCAAGCCGCAGATCTGCACGGTGGCGGCGGCATTTTTGTTCCCGAGCGCGGTGAATGCGCTCGGCGATCGCGGCGACGGCATGTCGACCGAAGTGTGGTGGACGCCGGCCTATCCGTTCAAGTCGTCGCTGACCGGGCAGAGCGCCGGCGATCTCGCCGCGGAGTGGGAGAAGACCACCGGCAAGCAATGGACCCAGCCGATCGGTTACGCCCACGCGCTCTGGGAGGTCGCGCTGGCGGCGCTGCAGAACAGCGATCCCAAGGACAAGAACTCGCTGCGCGATGCGATCGCCGGCCTCGACATGGAAACCGTGGTCGGCCGGGTGAAGTTCAAGGACAGCCCGATCAAGAGCGTCGCGGTGACGTCGCTGTCGGGCGGGCAATGGCGCAAGACCAAGGGCGGCAAGTCGAAATACGAGCTCCTGATCGTGCACAACGGCACGGCGCCGTTCATCCCGAAGCAGGCCGATCTCGCGCTGCTCTCCAAGCTGGCCTGAGATGGCACCGCTTCTGCGCGTCAACGGGCTCTGCAAGCGCTTTGGCGAGATCGTGGTCGCCGACGGCGTCAGCTTCGAGTTGGCGCGCGGCGAATGCCTCGGCGTGATCGGCCCGAACGGCGCCGGCAAGAGCTCGCTGCTGAACCTGATCGTCGGCCTGCTTGCGGCCGACGGCGGCTCAATCATGCTCGACGGCGCTGACATCACCGGCCTGCCGCCGCACCAGAGGGCGCGGATGGGGCTCGGGCGGGCGTTCCAGATCCCGCAGCCGTTTCCGCATCTGTCGGTCTATGAGAACGCGCTGGTGGCTGCGTCCTATGGCGCCGGCCTCACCGGCGACGCAGCCTGCGACCGGACGATGCAGGTGTTGCAGCGGACCGGGCTCGACGCCAAGGCGGACAAGCTTGCGGGCGCGCTGCCGCTGATCGACCGCAAGCGGCTGGAATTTGCCAAGGCGCTGGCCTCGAAGCCGAAGCTGATCCTGCTCGACGAGATCGCGGCCGGGCTGACCGAGCCCGAGGTCGAGCGTCTTGTCGCGATCATCCAGTCGGTCAAAACAGATCATGCCATGATCTGGATCGAGCACATTCCGCACGCGTTGCGCGCGGTCTCAGATCGCATCCTGGTGCTTGATTTCGGCCGCAAGGTGCTGGAGGGACCGCCGGCTGACGTCATGGACAGCGCGGTGGTGCGCGAGATCTACATGGGATTGAAGGCCGATGGCGTTGCTTGACGTGAACGGCCTGCAGATCTTCTACGGCGATCTCCAGGCTGTGTTCGACATGAATTTCACCGTCGCCGACGGCGAGGCGGTGGCGCTGGTCGGCGCCAACGGCGCGGGCAAATCGACGTTCCTGAAAGCGCTGGTCGGGCTCAACGAAGAGCGCAAGGGCACGGTGCATTTCGACGGCGCCGATATCTCGCAGATGCCGGCCGAGGACGTCTCGCGGCTCGGGCTCATCATGGTGCCCGAGGGCCGGCTGCTGTTCGACTCGCTGACCATCGAGGAGAACCTCCTGATGGGCACGGTGAACCGGCGCAAGGGCAGCTGGACCTTGCGGCGGGTGTTCGACCTGTTCCCGATCCTCGAGGAGCGGCGGCGGATGTTTCCCGACCAGCTCTCCGGCGGCCAGCAGCAGATGGCCGCGATCGGCCGCGCGCTGATGTCGAACCCGCGGCTGCTGTTGTGCGACGAGATTTCGCTCGGGCTCGCGCCTGTGATGGTCGAGCAGATCTATCGTTCCTTTGCCGACATTCGCCGCGAGGGCACCGCCGTGGTGCTGGTCGAGCAGGACGTCAATCGCGCGCTGGCGGCGTCGGAACGGATCTATTGCCTGTTGAAGGGGCGGGTGTCGCTGACCGGCCCGGCGCAGGGGTTGCAGCCTGAGCAGCTGACGCATGCCTATTTCGGCAACTAGAAGATTGATGCGACATGATCTGGGTTGAGACATTGATCAATGGAGCCCTGTTGGGCGGGCTCTACGCGCTGCTCGGGATCGGCCTCGCGCTGGTGTTCGGCGTCATGCGCGTCGTCAACATCGCGCATGGCGAGTTCATGGTGCTGAGCGCGTTCTGCGCCGTGCTGCTGGCCAATCTGTTTCCGCAGGTCTCGCCGCTGTTGATGCTGATCCCGGTGATCGCGCTGTCGTTCGGCGTCGGATGGCTCTACCAGGCCGTCATCGTCAACCGGGTCGTGACCTCGCCCGATCCGCTCTCGCCGTTGCTGCTGACGTTCGGCGTGTCGGTGATCCTGCGCAATGTGATGGTCGAAATGTTCGGCGCCGACGTGCGCAGCCTCCAGGTCGGCGAACTCTCCCGCGCCAGCCTCGAGATTGCGGGCCTCAATATCGGCATCATGCCGCTGCTGACGCTGGTGCTGGCCGCATTGCTGTTCATGGCGTTGCAGCTCGTGCTGCGCCATACCGAGTTCGGGCGGATCGTGCGCGCGACCGCCGACCGCCGCGACATCGTCCGGCTGTCCGGCGTGAGGCCCGACCGGGTCTATAATTATGTGATGGGGCTGTCGCTGGCGCTCGGCGCGATCGGCGGCGTGCTGCTCGCGGTGCGCTCGAGTTTCACGCCGTTCTCGGGCGCCGAGCGGCTGTTGATCGCGTTCGAGGTCGTGGTGCTCGGCGGGCTCGGCTCGTTCTGGGGCGCGCTGCTTGGCGGCATCGCGCTCGGCATGGCGCAATTGATCGGGTTGAAGATCGATCCGAATGCGGGGCTGCTATACGCGCATTTGCTGTTCTTTATCATGCTGCTGATCCGGCCGTCGGGCCTGGTGTCGAGCAGGGTGTGACGCCGATGCCGACACGGACCATTCTGCTGGCCAGCGCCGTCGTTCTGATCGCGGTGATCGTGGGTGCGCCCTTCGTGCTGAACGAGGGTTTTCTGCGGCTCGCGACCGAGTGCCTGCTGCTGCTGACCATGGCGCAGATGTGGAACCTGCTGGCGGGCTATGCCGGGCTGGTGTCGCTCGGCCACCAGGTGTTCATCGCCTTCGGCGCCTATGCGCTGTTCCTGACCTCAGGCTGGCTCGGGGTCACGCCGGTCTGGGTCCTGCCGGTGGCGCCGCTGGTGGCCGCCGCCGTCGCCGCGGTCATCGCGTTTCCGCTGTTCCGGCTGCGCGACGCCTATTTCTCGATCGCGATGTGGGTGTTCGCGGAGATCATCGGCGCCTTTACGATGAAATCGCAGGCGGTCGGCGGCACCTCGGGGCTGCCGCTCGCCACCAGCAAGCTGATCGATTTCGACTGGTTCGAGCCGACCATGTTCTGGCTCGCGGGCGGCCTGACGCTTCTGACCATCGCGGCGCTGTACAAATTGATGACCTCGAGCTTCGGGCTCGGGCTGATGAGCGTGCGCGACAATGATCTCGCCGCGATGAGCGTCGGCGTCGACGTACGCCACAACCGCTTCGTCGCCTTCGTGCTGTCGGCGGCGGGATGCGGGCTCGCCGGCGCGCTCAGCTTCATGGGCAACCTGTACATCGCGCCGCTTGCGGCGTTCGACGTCAACTGGTCGGTCTACATGATGTTCATCGTGATCATCGGCGGTATCGGAACCCTGGAAGGCCCGATCCTGGGCGTCATCATCTTCTTCGGCCTGCGCGAACTGATGACCGGGCCGCTCGGCCTGTCCGGTGGCTGGTATCTGGTTGGGCTCGGCATCATCGCCGTTGTTGTGATGATGGTGGCCCCGCGCGGCATCTGGCCGGTCCTGCGCGACCGCTTCGGCATGCGGTTGCTGGACGTGCACCGCACCTCGCCGCGCCCCGCCGGGGCCGCGATCGAGCAGGGGCCGTCGGAGCAGGTGGCCGGATAAGGCTTCACGCCGTCGCCGTTGCTTGTATTCTGACGGCTCCAGTTTTGAGGAGAGGGCGCAATGGCGCTGATATCGCGGGTTGGCGGATGGGCATTGGCCGGTCTGGTTGCGGTGACGCTGGCGGCGCCGCCGCCGTCGCGGGCCGAGCGCCGGATGTGGCCGCAGGTCGCGGCCATGCACCCGATGGACGGTCTTACAACGGACGAGATCCGCTCGATCTCCGACATCCTCCGCGGTGCCGGCAAGTTCGACGAGACCGCGCGGGTCGTCTCGATGACGATCGACGAGGATCCCAAGGACGAGGTGCGGGCGTGGCGGCCCGGACAGCCGTTCGCGCGCCGCGCCGTCGCGACGCTGCTGAGCGGGGGGCATCTCTATGAAGCGCACATCGATCTCGCCGCGCGGAGCCTGGCCGGCTGGGACGAGATCAGGGATCATGAGGCCGCGCTGACGATCGACGAGCTGATGTCGGCCGGCGATCTGCCCAAGCAGGATCCGCGCTGGATCGCCGCGATGGCCAAGCGCGGCATCACCGATTTCCGCAACGTGCTGTGCCTGCCGCTGACGGTCGGTCCGGTGACCGATCCCGCGATGAAAGGCCGCCGCCTGCTCAACGTTCCCTGCGTCGATACGTCGGGCGCCGCCAACAATCTCTGGGGCAAGCCGATCGAGAACCTGTTCGCCCAGGTCGATCTCAAGAGCAAGACCGTGCTGTCGGTGACCGATCTCGGCGTGGTGCCGCCACCGCCGCAGACGCCATCGCACACCTATGCCGAATCGGGAAAATACCGCAAACCGCCGAAGCCGATCGAAATCACCGCGCCCCAGGGCAGCAACGTGAAAGTCGAGAGCGGCCAGGTGCGCTGGGACAACTGGTCGTTCCATGTCCGGCTCGAGCCGCGCGTGGGCGCGGTGCTGTCGCTGATCCGCTACGACGACCACGGCACCTTGCGCGACATCGCGTACCAGATCTCGGCCAGCGAGATGTTCGTGCCTTACATGGATCCGGCCGAGACCTGGTCGTTCCGCGCCTATATGGATATCGGCGAATACGGTTTCGGCGTGCTCTCCAGCGAATTGCAGCCCGGTGCCGACTGCCCCGAAGGCGCGCATTTCCTCGACCTGACGATCTCGGACACCAAGGGCATGCCCGTGGTCTCCAAGGGCGCGGTCTGCATCTTCGAGCGCCCGACCGGCGATCCGATCTGGCGCCACAGCGAGTTGATCAACAACACCGCCGAGGTACGGCCGAACAACGAGCTGGTGGTGCGGATGGCGCCGGTGGTCGGGAACTACGATTATCTCGTGGATTATGTGTTCGACCGCGCCGGCAACATCGACGTGAGGCTCGGCGCCTACGGCATCGATGCGACCAAAGGCGTGGCGAGCCGGACGCTGAGCGACCCGACGGCCGCGCAGGATACCGCCTACGGAACGCTGGTTGACGAGCGCTTGCTTGCGGTCAATCACGATCATTACATGACGTTCCGGATCGACATGGATGTCGACGGCACCGGCAACCGCCTGGTGGAGGATCGCTTCAACGTCCGGCGGCTGGAGCAGGGCCAGCGCAAGAGCCTCTGGCAGGTCGAAACAAAACCGGTGGCGACCGAAGGCCCGATCACGATGCCGTTGAATGCGGCGCAGTTCAGGGTCGAGAGCACGGGCAAGACCAACAAACAGGGATATCGCACCAGCTATCAGCTGATGCCCGGGCATTCCGACGTCTCGCTGCTCGCCAAGGACGATCCGATCCAGCTGCGTGCAGGCTTCAGCGCCTACACGCTGTGGACCTCGGCCTATGCCAAGGACGAGCGCTACGCGGCGGGCATGTATCCCAACGGGAACGCCGAGGTCGATGGCCTGCCGAAATGGACGGCGGCGAAGCGGCCGATCGAGGATCGCGACCTCGTGCTGTGGTACACGGTCGGCTTCCGCCACGTGCCGCGCGCCGAGGATTGGCCCGTGATGCCCGGCCTGTGGCACGGCTTCCGGTTGCGTCCATTCAACTTCTTCGATCGCAATCCGGCGCTCGACGTGCCGCCGGCGGTCGAGGCCAAGGGAACGAAATGAGCGGGCGCGTGCATCGCATCGCTGCGGTTGCCGGCGCGCTGCTGGCGTTGCTGGCGGCACAACCGGCCGCACGCGGTGCGGCGGCCGAAAGCAGCGCTGACGATGCGTCCTTACTCTATCTGAGCAGCAGCGACTGGGAACAGCAATCCGCACCGCGCAAGGTCGCGCTCGCGGCCGACTTCATGCGGATCTTCTGCACCGACCAGAGGATGTCGGCGGCATCGCTGGCCGACTGCCTTGATCGCAACGCGGCGGATGGCGCGGTGTTCGAGCGCGCCATGGCCTGTGTCAGTGCGCGATGATACTTACCCGAAATCGGTCTGGGCTCGGGCTCTTCACCTCTCCCCAACAGGGAGGGGGATAGTGATAGCGCAAATTTAGGCCAGTTTTGACCAAGCCGCCATTGCGTGACAATTCGGATATTCGCAATTTAATCAGGTGCGCTTTCAAGGTGAAGTGGACAAGAGCTGGCAGGTGAAACCGGATGAATCGGTTGAAGATGGACCATCGCGTCCAACCTCAACGCTTGGTGTCTGCTGCTAGGGACAGACCGGACTTCCTCACGGCGTGGCCCAATCGACGCAAATGACACGGACCGGTTAGTAGTCGGTCGTAAGTCTCTCCAGGATCGACCCAACGAAATACCGTGCCAAGCGATTGGCGTAACGTTGCTCCATCGGAAATCGGATGGGACCTATTACTGCCGCGGCTTTGTCCCACTTCCAAGAATGGCAGGCATGGGGACCTGGAAGCGGTCCCCCTTTCGGAATAGCTGATCCATTCCTTCAGCGACGGCGGCGTTGATTGCCGAGAGAGCTGCGCTGTCTTGTGCAAGCAAAAGGGCCCTTATCCTTACTCCTCCCTGCAACACCAGATTGACCAATCCGGTCGCAGTTTTCAGCAGCAGCGTCTGAACCACAGTAGTTGCAGCGACATCGGAGAAGTCCGCTTGCGCAAGCGCGGCCTTCATATCCTCCGGATCGCCGAACTGGAAGAAATCGGGCCCGTGCGGCAGGGGAACGTCAACACGTCCGTGAACTTTCACCGTCCCCAAGAGAAGGCCGAAGCCATTGGCTGGTGAGGGTCGTTCCCAAACGCTGATCGCCACGCGGCCGCCGGGACGAAGAACTCGACGCATTTCCGCCAAAGCGCGGTCCGGTTCGGGCACATGGAGGATGCCGTAGCCGCAAACGACGGCATCGAATGCATTATCGGGATATGGCAGATCTTGCGCGTCCCCTTGGCGGCAATCCATCGACGGAACGTTCCGACGGGCAGCGGCAACCATGGCGTCCGAGAAGTCGACAGCGGATACCTTCGCGCCGCGCTCGGTGGCAGCCAGGGCCAAGACGCCGTGTCCCGTGCAGACATCGAGCACGTCACATCCGCCAATGACCCCAGCTGCATCGAGCGTGACATCAACCGACTGGGCGGTCAGCGGACCAAAGCCAGCTTCGTAACCCTCGGACACCGTGTTCCATCCGGTTCGCTCAAAGTCTCGAAAGGCGTCCGGCTGCTTCGATACCTGAATTGGCATATCCCGCCCCCCATCTTCGTGGCGAATGACCGTTCCTGGCCCATTTCGACGAAATCCGGCGCTCTGCATATGTCCGCTCATCGAGGGTGGCCGGAAGTGGCTGGCATACGCCCAGACCGACGCAAATGACCCTGAGTCGACATTGGTTGGCGAGGCGCGGAGTAACGCAGTGCAATCCATCTAATGGAAAGAAGGCCGCAGGCAATATGTCCGGCGGCCTCTGCGCTTAACGCGTTCGTTAGGCAGCGCCCCGACTAGAGATCGATGCCAACAGCGATGTTACGGCCCTGTAGTTCGGCAATCTTCATCCCCTCGGCCTGCACCTGCGCGAACTCCGGGTCCTTTGCCACGGCCTCCTGCACCTTGCCGTAAACTTCCCAACTGGAGTAGCGCGTCGTAACCAGTAACTCTCCCGCCCACGCGCCAGTGTGGAAACGGGACAGCCGAAGAAATTCAGCACCGTGTTTTTCGAAGATTTTCTTCGCCCGCCTAACAATCTGGGTCATCTCGTCAGGCTTGTCGGTTTTAAAACGAGTAAATTGCACGATCGGCATGGACTACCTCCATAGTAATGTAAAATGACCAAGAGGCATGTATCGAGCGACCTTTGGGGAGCAAACCTCAACGCAATCTCGATAAAGGTTTGTCTTCATCGATTGATTTTGGTTCAGGTTCGCAAGCGACAGCGACACTGCCGTATCTCGGAGGATGGGCTCGCATGCGACGGATTGAAGCTGCGGGTAATGGGTGCAGCCGTCCTTGCGGAAGCAATGCATCCCAATCGTATCACACGCGGTCTCAGCCGGCAGCCGAGAGGCCGGCGTCGATCCCTTCGGCGATCCGCCTCACGTCCGCTGTGGTGAGGATCAGGGGCGGCGACAGGATGAGGTTGTTGCCGGAGACGCGCAGCATCACGCCGGCCTCGTAGGCGCTGTCGGCGACCTTCGCCATTGTCTTCTTGTCCGCGGGCTTCTTGCTGTCGCTATCGGCCACCAGCTCGAGCGCGGCCATCAGGCCCTTGCCTCTGACGTCGCCGACCAGCGGATGTTTGGCCTTGAGCGCTGCAAGCGCCCGTGCAAGGTCCTCGCCGCGCGCGGCGGCATTCTCGTCGAGTCTGAGACGGCGGGTCTCGGCCAGTGCCGCAAGGCCCGCGGCGCAGCCGACCGGATGGCCCGAATAGGTGTAGCCATGGCCGATCGAGCCGAATGTAGTGGTGTCGGCCTCGAAGGTCTCCGCGATCTGCTCGCCGATCAAGGTCGCGCCGAGCGGGAAATAGCCTGAAGTGATCGCCTTGGCCATCGTCATCATGTCAGGCTTCACGCCCCACAGTCGCGAGCCCGACCACGCGCCGGTACGCCCGAAGCCGGTGACGACCTCGTCCGCGATCATCAGGATGCCGTGACGGTCGCAGATCTCGCGCGCCAGCTTCATGAAGCTGTCCGGCGGCACGATCACGCCGCCGGCGCCGAGCACCGGCTCCATGATGAAGGCGGCGATGGTGTCGGCGCCCTGGAATGCGATCTCCTCCTCCATCGCCGCCGCACAGAGCTGCGCGAGTTTGGCAGGATCGGTCTCGTTGAAGGGATTGCGGTAGGTCGACGGCGCGGGAATGTGGAACACGCCCGGCAGCATCGGCTCATAGTTGCGGCGGAAATTGGCATTGCCGTTGACGGAGGCGCCGCCGAAATGGGTGCCGTGATAGCCCTTCTTCAGTGCCAGGAACTTGGTGCGGTCGGCCTGGCCCTTGATCTTCCAGTACTGCCGCGCAAGCCGCAGCGCCGTCTCGACCGAGTCCGATCCACCCGAGGTGAAGAAGGCGCGGACCATGCCCTCCGGTTTGAACCATTCGGTGAGCTCGTAGGCGAGCTCGATCGCGGGACCGCTCGAGGTGCCGCGGAAGCCCGAATAATACGGCAGGGCGCTGAGTTGGTCTGATATCGCCTGCTTGATCGGATCGCAGCTGTAGCCGAGATTGACGTTCCACAGGCCGCCGACCGCATCGATCACGGTCTTGCCGTCGATATCGGTGACCTCGACGCCTTCGCCCTTCATCACGATCCGCGGCGGCTGCGTCCGCATCTCGGCGGGATGGGCCATCGGGTGCCAGATCGGCTTGGCGTTGTTCTCAACCAGGAAGTTTCTGTCGCGCATGATCGCTCTCTGTCCGGCTAGAGCCTTTTTCGTTCCGATGGAATCGGAACGGGGCTCCAGATTCTAGTCTTGACGCGTTTTCTTCACGCGAACCGGTACCCCACTTCGCTCGAAGACGCTTTACTCGAATTGCAGCCCGAAATGCCGCAGCGCCTCGCTGTAGGACGCGGCGGGGCTGCGCACGTCGAACAGCACGGTGCGCATGTTGCACGCGGCGGCGCCCGTGATGTTGCGGCGCTGGTCGTCGACGAAAACGCAATCTTCTGCCGCTAGCGCCAATTCGTCCAGCACGCTTTGGTAGGCGCGCGGGTCGGGTTTCAGGATCCCGGTATGGGTGGCGTCGACGATGGTGTCGAAGCGCTCGAGGATGGAAAGACGGCTGCGAAAATCCTCGCCGTAGAACAGGTCGAGCTCGTTCGAGAGGATGGCGAGCCGGAATCCGGCGCCGGCGGCGATGTCGATCGCACGCGCCGCCTCGGTGCGGATCACGGTGTCGGGATCGGCGCCGCGCGCACGTTTCACGAAGGTTTCCATGTCGCGCCAGTCTTCACCGAGCATGCGGCCGACCTCGCGGCTGCGGGTCAGCCAGTAGTCGCGTTCCGAAATCTCGCCATGCTGCATGGACGTCCAGAGCGGATCGCTGTCGGGCGCGAATGGTCCGAGCCATTTCAGCGTGCAGGGTGCGAGCCCGAGCGCACGCTCGGTCAGGTCATGGGTCTCGAACAGGGTTTTTGAGATCACACCGCCGAAGTCGAGCACCAGCGCCTGGGCGAGCGGCCGGCTCATGCGGCAACCGTGGTGCGGCCGGGTGGGACAATGCCGGCCGCGACCCAGCGGTCGAAGATGCCGAGCACGGTTTCATTGAACGCCGCGCTGTTGATGTGGTCCTTGATCTCGTGCAGCTCGACCGGTGCCGCGACCGCCGAGCGCATCGCATCGACAAAGGCGGCGAGGGCATCCGGATCGTGCAAGGCTTCGCCTTCGCGGTCCCATTGCTGGATGCCGCCGGCCGGCAACACGAAGGCAACCGGTGCGCTGGCGCGGGACAGCTTTTCGGCAATCGCCTGTGCGATGCGGCGGCGATCGGCGGACCCCGACGTCGCCGACGCGAGCAGCCGGTTGTGGGCGTGGAACGGACGATCCGACAGTTCGTCCGGGACGCCAAGCCATGCCGGGAAATCCACCATGTCGATCGCCCCTGGTGCGACGATCTGCGGAATGCCGGCTCTGCCCGCGTTCTCCAGCCTGTCAGCCCCGGAATTGACCACCGAGCCGGTCAGCTGGTTGGCGACCTCCTGCAGACTGAGGTCCAGCACCGCGGCGAAGCCGCGCTGCGCGGCGATCGATTCCATGGCGCGGCCGCCCATGCCGGTGGTGTGGAACACGACCACCTCATAGCCGCGCCGTTCGAGCTGCGGCTTGAGCTCGACCATGTAGCGCAGGCAGCTCTTGCCAAGCGATGTGATCGCAACGACCGGCCGGTCCCGGCGCGGTCTGATCGCGCTTTTCGCCGCGCCGACGATCGCGCCGCAGGCTTGCGACAGCACGGCGGTGCAGGTGCCGTTGAGGCCGTAGAGGCCGCCGGCCCACAGGATCATCATGAGATCGGCGGCGACGCGCTCGGGCGGGATCAGATGCGAGAAGGCGACGGTCGAGACGATCAGTTTCGGCAGGCCGAGCGGCAGCGCCTGCGCGACGTCGAGCGCAAGGTCGGTTCCCATCGTGCCGCCGATTGCGATCACGCCGTCGATGGCGTCGCGGTCTGCGAGCTCGCGGGCCAGATTGGCGGCGCCGACCGCCATCAGGGACATCGCGGAGTTCTCGTCGCCGCTGGAGGCGATCGCCGCGATCGTGGTCTCTGCGGCGGCGGCCACCGCATGCTTGTTATGCGCCACCTGGTACGGCGGATCGCCGAGCACGCTGATGTCCATCATGATGGTTCGGCCACCGGCACGCGCGATGCACTCGCTCATGAACAGCAGTTCGTCGGCCTTGGTGTCTCCAGTACCGATCAGGAGAATGCGGGGCTGCGTAATCTCGGACATGGACCTTCGGCTCGCCGGCAGGCGGTAGGGAGGGTGACAACCGGTTTGCATAGCGCAGGCGGAGCGCTCGGCCATCGTGCGATCACGCTATGGGGACGGCGCCTGCCGTGACATCCACCTATCGGTTGATTGCTGGCAAAGCCTTGATTTGGCGAGGATTGCGTCATGTGAGCAGGTCCGCCGAGGGGCCGCTCCGGTCACCACAAATGAGTAGCATGCAGCAAGCCCAGATCGATCGACTACGGTCGGCCGCCATTCCGGCCCAGCACCTCTTTATCGGCGGCCGGCCGATGCCGGCGCTCAGCGAGGCACGGCTCGATGTCGTGTCGCCGATCGATGGCCAGATGCTGACCACGATCGCCGATGGCGATCCAGCCGATATCGACCGCGCGGTGAAACGCGCCCGGGATGCGTTCGAGCAGGGAGCATGGTCGCGCGCGGCGCCGGCGCAACGCAAGAAAGTGCTGCTGCGCTTCGCCGATCTGATCGAGCAGCACGCGCTCGAGATCGCGGTGCTCGGCGTGCGCGACAACGGTACCGAGATCGGCATGGCCTACAAGGCCGAACCGCTGTCGGCGGCCGGCACCATCCGCTACTACGCCGAGGCGATCGACAAGGTCTATGGCGAGATCGCGCCGACCTCTGCTGACGTCCTCGGGCTGGTGCATCGCGAGCCGCTCGGCGTCGTCGGTGTGATCGTGCCGTGGAATTTCCCGCTGATGATCGGGGCGTGGAAGATCGGCCCGGCGCTCGCCGCCGGAAACTCGGTCGTGGTCAAGCCGCCGGAGCTTGCATCGCTCACGCTGTTGCGGCTTGCCGAGCTCGCGACGGAGGCGGGGTTGCCGGACGGCGTGCTGAACATCGTCACCGGCCGCGGCGCATCGGCCGGCGAGGCGCTCGCGCTGCATATGGATGTCGATGTGCTCGCCTTCACTGGCTCAGGGCCGGTCGGCCGCCGCCTGCTGGAATGCTCGGCGCGCTCGAACCTGAAGCGGGTCCATCTCGAGCTTGGTGGCAAGTCGCCCAACATTGTCTTTGCCGATGTGCCCGACATCAAGCATGCGGCCAAGGTCTCGGCGAACGGCATCTTCCGCAACTCGGGCCAGGTCTGCGTGGCCGGCTCGCGGCTGCTGGTGCAGTCCTCGATCTACGATCGTTTCATGGACGAGCTGCTCGCCGCCACCACGAAGCTCAGGGTCGGCAATCCCCTCGAACTGACCTCGGATATCGGTGCTGTCGCGAGCAAGGTGCAGTTGCGCAAGAACCTGGATGCCGTTGCCCGCGCGGAACAGCAGGGCGCGAAGCGGCTGATTGGCGGCGAGCAGATCCGCGCCGAGAGCGGCGGCAACTTCATGGCGCCTGCGATCCTTGCCGAGGTGACGCCGTCGATGGAGGTCTGGCGCGAGGAGGTGTTCGGTCCGGTGCTATCGGTCACGCGGTTCGACGGCGAGGACGATGCCATCACGCTCGCCAATGCGACGCCCTATGGGCTGGCGTCGGCGGTGTGGACCGGCGCGCTATCAACGGCGCATCGCATGGTGCGCGCCATCAAGGCCGGCGTCGTGCATGTCAACACCTATGGCGGCGCCGACATCACGGTGCCGCTCGGCGGCTTCAAGCAATCCGGCTTCGGACGTGACAAGTCGCTGCACGCGCTCGACGCCTATGCCGACCTCAAGACCGCCTGGATCGCGCTATGACAACTGCAACTACTGAGCGCAGCGGCGTTCTGAACCGATTGCTCGATGCCGAGCAGGAGCGCTTCCGGGCGCTGCATCCGCGATCGGCGGCGGCCTGGCAGCAAGGCAGGCAACACTATCTCTATGGTGGCCCGTCGCACTGGATGCGGCGCTGGGCCGGCGGTTTTCCTGTTTATGCCGACGAGGCGCAGGGCGCGCATGTCAGGGACATCGACGGCCGCGACTACGTCGATTTCTGCCTCGGCGACACCGGCGGCATGTGCGGGCACGCGCCGGAGGCGGTGACCGAGGCCGCGCTGGCTCAGCTCAAGCGTGGCGCAACCATGATGCTGCCGACCGAGGACAGCCTCTGGGTCGGAGAGGAGCTGTCGCGCCGCTTCGGTCCGAAATACTGGACATTGACGACGTCGGCGACCGACGCCAACCGTGCCGCGATCCGCATCGCCCGCATGATCACCGGCCGGCGCAAGGTGCTGGTGTTCTCCGGCTGCTACCATGGTGGCGTCGAAGAGGCGCATGTCGAGATCCGCAACGGCCGCGTCGGCTTGCGCAACATGATCCACCCCAACGGCATCGATCATGACGCCGTGAGCCGGGTCGTCGAGTTCAACGATGTCGCTGCGCTGGAGGCGGCGCTTGCGCAAGGCGATATCGCCTGCGTGCTGACCGAGCCGCTGATGACGAATTTCGGCATGATCCCGGTCGATCCTGGTTTTCACAGCGCATTGCGCGACCTGACCCGCCGCGCCGGCACCATCCTGATCATCGACGAGACGCACACGCTGTCCTGCGGACCGGGCGGCTATACCGAGAGCCACGGGCTCGAGCCCGACATCTTCGTCGCCGGCAAGGCGATCGCGGGGGGCATCCCCGCCGGCGTGTTCGGTCTTAGCCAGGACATCGCCGAACGCCTCTGGAAGATTGTCCCGCACGTCAATCCGCGCGAGCGGCAGTCCGCGCATCTTGGATTCGGCGGCACGCTCGCCGGCAACGCGCTGACGGTTGCGACCATGCGCGCGGTGCTGGAGAAGGTGCTGACGCCTGCGAATTACGAGCGGATGATCGGAACTGCGACCTGGCTTGCGCAGGAAGCCCGCGGGCTGATCGAGGCCGCCGGTCTGCTCTGGCACGTCACCCAGATCGGCGCGCGCGCCGAGATCATGTTCATGCCGCGGCCGCCGCGCAGCGGCGCCGACGTCATTGCAGGTCGGCAGCCCGATCTCGAGACCTTGCTGCATGCGTTCTACATGAACGAAGGCATTCTGGTCACGCCGTTCCACACCATGCTGCTGATGTGTCCGGCGACGTCGGCGCGGGATGTCGACAGGCACACGGCGGCCTTCGCGCGGTTCATCGATCTGCTGCGAGGCACGGGAGCAATCTGATGCAGGCGCTTCCCTTCAATCTCGACGGCCGGGTCGCCATCGTCACCGGTGGCGGCCGCGGGATCGGCGCCGCCATCGTGACGCGGCTCGCGCAGGCCGGTGCGACCGTGGTGATCGCCAACCGGACGATTGAGGTGGCCGAGGCGCTGGCGCGCGAGCTGGCGGCTGCTGGACGGGCGGCGCATTGCGTCCCGTTCGACAGGCTCGACCGGGTTAGCTTGCGCACAATGGTCGACGGCGTCGCGGCCCAGTATGGCCGGCTCGACATCGTCGTGCACAATGCCGGCGGCTGTCCGTGGGCCTCGCTTGAGGAGCTCGATGAAGCGAAGCTCGACGAGACGCTGGCGCTGAATCTGAACGCCAGCATCTGGCTCGCGCAGGCCGCGATTCCGCATATGCGCGCGATCGGATTCGGGCGCATCCTCGTCACATCGTCGGTGTCGGCGCGCGTCGCGATGGGCGGCGGTGCGCATTACTCGGCGGCGAAGGCCGGCGTCAACGCGTTCACCCGCGGTGCTGCGTTCGAGCTGGCGCGCGACGGCATCACGGTCAATGGCGTCGAGGCCGGCTTCATCGAAAAGCCGGGCCGCGGCACCATGAGCGCGCCGGAGAACAAGGCGAAGCTCGAACGCTTCATTCCGATGGGACACATGGGCAGTGCCGACGACATCGCGTGCGCGATGCTCTATCTCGCTTCCGCTGAGGCCAAATATGTCACCGGGCAGACCATCGTCGTCGACGGCGGCTCGACGCTGCCGGAGACCGGATTTGCCGTCGAGCGGCAGTGGGGACTCTAGATGAGCATGATCTTTTCGGAAAACCGGCTTCCACTTTCCCGGATCATGCTCTGATGCCGCGGCTGGAAGGAAAGACGGCGCTGGTGACCGGCGCGGCCACGGGGATCGGCCGGGCCACGGCGGCGCTGCTGGCGTTGAGCGGCGCGCGCGTCGTGTTGTTCGGCCTCGGCGACGCCGAGCTTAAGGCCGCTGCGGCCGAGTGCGGAGGGCAGGCGATCCATGGCGACGTCACCCGGCCGGACGACATTGCCAGGGCCGTCGCCGCCTGCGGCGCGTGGCTCGACATCGTCGTCAATGCCGCGGGCCTGATCGTGCCGGATCAGCCCGCAAGCGTCTCCGACGAGGTCTGGGCCAGGACGCTCGACGTCAACCTCACGGGGACCATGCGGGTCTGTCGCGCATCGCTGCCGCTGCTCCGGCAGCGCGGCGGAGCGATCGTCAACATCGCCTCCGTTGCCGCGTTCAATGCCAGCCCGGATAGCGCAAGTTACGCTGCCAGCAAGGCGGCTGTCGTCGCCTATACGCGCTCGCTGGCCTACGCGCACGGCGCCGACGGCATCCGCGCCAATGCCGTGGCGCCGGGCTGGGTGCGGACGCCGATGAGCGCCTATGAGATGCAGCTGCTTGCGGACCAGAACGGCACCACCGCCGATGCCGAGTTCCGCGGCGTCGAACGGCGCATCGCGCTGGGGCGGATGGCCGAGCCCGCCGAGATCGCCGCGTGCTGCCTGTTCCTCGCCTCCGACGAGGCGTCGTTCGTGACCGGGGCGGTGCTGGTCGCCGATGGCGGCGGCCGCTCGCCGACGCAGAACCGCGCAGTCTAGAACATCGCGCGGCTTGTCGCGGGCAGGCGGCACCTTGCTATGAATCGGCGGATTTGGCAGTCTCGCGCCGTCACGTCATTCGATCGAGGGCGTTATGCAAAAGTCATTTTCCGTGATCATTGCCGCAGCCGCTTCAATGGTCGTTCTGTCGTCGACGGCGGCGCGATCCGGCGACTATCCGTTTGGCGATCCGCCGTACCGGCTGGATTACGTGCAGGACCCTCAGATCGAATCGGGCTGCTGGAAATGGAATTGGCAGCTGTACCAGTGGCAGGATCGCTGCCCGGTCTACATCTATCCCAAGGCTTACATGTTCTCGCGATCGTCGCGCGCCGTGCTTCGCACCAAGGGGTGAGGATCAGCCTCGTTGCGCCGTGAGCTCCGCGTCACGCCATCAGGTGCCACGCGGAGCGCGTGCACTTATGAGTGCGCGATGGTGCAGGCCACCTGGTGGTGCTTGCCGAAGTTGAGCAGCGCGTTTTCCCGGAAGCCGTCCAGCCAGATGCCGCGACCGGCATAGCGATAACCGACCCCCATCGGCACGTGCCGCACATGGACGCCGCCACGGCCGGTGAGCAAGGAGGCCGTGACCACTTCACCCTCGACCGACACGGCGCGCGGGCACAGCGGATATTGATGGCCGTTCTCGCAGGTGAAGACGATCTCCGTGCAGCTGCCGACCGGTGCCTTCGTGATCAGGCCGAGGTCCGCGGCAGCCGCAGGCCCCGAATTGCCCGATAGCGCTGCACTCAAAGCCAAGATGCCTGCGACCGCGTAGCAAAACCGAATACGCATCAGTGCCCCCTCGTCCAGCGATAGGCTAAGTAAATTGAGAAGAATATCTGACGCCAAATGAGCAAAAAAACCCTCAGAGGTCAAACCGGTCCCGCGCTCGTCCAGCCCGTTCTTCGCTCGTCCGTGCGCTTTGCGGCCTGGTGTTGCGCCCGGAACGATGAGGGCAGGCTTGGCGCCGCGGGAGCGAGGCGTCAGGTGTTGCAGGCTTGCTGCAGTGAGTCTGAATTCGGCGAGGGAGCCATCGGACAGCGTTAACGTGCTTTTACTGGCCACAATTGGCTGCAAGTGATGTGACGTATTGAGCCGTGTTCCGGGGACTGCGTCGACGCGCTGACCGGACCGCATCACGAATGCATTCGGACGAACTTCGGGGGTGGGAATGAACTTCCGTGGTGGCATTGCACGTTCGCTCCTCATCGCAATGATCGTCTCGGTGCCGTCCCTGATGGCGCATGCACAGACGCCGTCGCCTCCACCGGCGAACGGCAGGGCAGCGGCGGCGCAGCCCGGCGAGGGCGATCAATCCTTTTCCGGCCCGAGCTTCCGCAGGGGCCTGTGGCGCTTCGTGCGGACGCTCGATGTCGCCAAGACCGCCAACAAGAACTTCAAGTATCGGGTGGTCAACGCGGAAACCACGCGCTGTGTCGACCCGACCCACGCCATGAAGGCGACCTTTGCGTCAGGACCGGTCGGAAGCTGCGTTTCGGACAAGCCGGAGAAGGTCGGCAATCAATACACCTTCGGGCACCGCTGCGATTACATGGGCACGGTCAGCACCGTCATTACCGTGCGTAGCGACGAGGCCTATACCGAGCTGAACGAGGTCAGCACCGGCGAGCACCCCAGGACCGACATGGTGGTCGCGACGAGGATTGGCGATTGCGACGATGCTAGCGCGGCCAAATCTGAGGCCAAGTCTGATAAGTCTGCCGCGGCGGCTTTGCAGCACTAGCTAGCAATCAGACGGCGGGTAGCGGCTGACGAGACGTCCATTTGTCCACAACCGCGTAGACGCGGCGATTCTTTTCGAGCCGAAGTTGCCTCGGCCTGAAAGCAACCCGGCATTCACCGTGTTTGGTGCAAGAGCGCGGGAGAGCTTTGAGCAAAGGCTAAGGATTTACGGGGTCTTAACACGAAATGCTCCTGGATGATGTGAGGTTGGGCGTGCTTCAAGTGAAGTCACGCGATCCGCATCGTGCGGCCGACAGGGACTCAACAAATGACATCGCGTGAGGGCTTCGGGCCGTCGAAGGTCTTCGCATGCACGCTTGGCGTCGTGACCGCGCTTTCCGTGTTCGTGCTTGCCTCCCCGAGCGCCGTGGCGGAGGAGGGATTCAGCGGGCCGACCTTCCGAAAAGGGATGTGGCGCTTCGTGCGGACGCTGGAGATCGCCACGTCCTCGAACGTCCGGCAAAAGCTGCTCGAGCGCGAGATGACGCGCTGTGTCGATCCAACCCAGGCGATGAAGGCGACCTTCTCATCTCCGTCGGTTGGAAATTGCCACTCGTCGCGGCCGGAGAAGATCAACAACAAATACGTCTTCTCCAACCGATGCGACTATCTGGGGCCGGTCAGCACCGTCATCACGGTTCTCAGCGACGAGGCCTATACCGAGGTCAACAAGACCAACGTTGGTCAGGCGCCGCGGACCGACCGGGTGGTTGCCCGCCGGATCAGCGATTGCCACGAGGACCGGGCGTCGCTTGGCCGGCCGGCCGCCGAGCCGGGCGAGCTGCCGCTGCAGCAGGATGGAGCCGAGGGCGAGCCGCTCTAAGGCGGTCAGCGCGAGCCGGGCATCAGATCGCCCGCTGCACCATCAGATCTTCTGTTGCCCGCCTGGCGCACTGACCTTGACGGTGATCTTCTGAATTTCGGTTCGGCCGCCCTGATACTTGACCTCGATGGTCAGGGCGTCATCGCCGAGGAATTCCGGCGGCGCCTTGTAGAAGGCGACATAGGCGGGCACCTCGAGCGCGAGGCAGGCCTTGTAGTTGGTGGCTTTCGCCTTCGCCGACTTCACCACGACTTTTCCGGCAGCCGGCGGAGTGACCAGGCGGATGGTCGGCAGCGGCCCCGACGTGCAATCAGGCAGCACGTTGAGATAGAGGCCAATCTGGGTGTCGCGGTTGGCCAGGGCCCGAACCTGGCGTTCGACCGTGGTCTCCTGCGGGAACGGTTGTGCGGGGGCTTGCGCGGCCGCCGCGCCGAAACAGCCCCAAATCAAGACAGCGGCACAAGCCTGAAGAAGAATCACCCGCATCGACCGCTCCAAATCGCCGGCAAGGACGAACAGGGCCGGGCAAATACTGCCTTTCGGCCAAGTCAAACCGGCTAAGCCGTTGTTCTTGCAGCTCCGGCATGTCGGATCTTTACCACACTCCAACGGAAAGCATTGATTAACCAAATACATTTCTTGACCGGGGGGAGGGTTAACAATAGCCTAAAACTCAATTTTTCTACAATTTTTCTACTAATCGCATTTTTGCGGGGTTGATAATGCAGGGTTCGTTTCAGGTCGCTCAGGCTACGGGCACCGGCAATTCCACCAATTCGGCTCCCATCCGTATTTACAAGCTGACGAAGCCACTGACCGATCAGGCGGTCGTCATCAATCTTGGATACGACCAGAAGGCGAAGGTCGATTTCACGTCGATCGCCAACGAAAAGATCACGCTGATCCATGTCGGCGAAAAGCTGATCATCCTGTTCGACAACCAGTCGACGGTCACGGTCGAGCCGTTCTTCGACTCCCGTGCCGATGGACAGGGCAACATCACGATCGAGACGGCACCCGGTCGCGACATCTCGGTCCAGGAATTTACGAGTCTGTTTCCGATCAGCACGGACACCTCCGTGTTGCCGGCCGCCGACAATGGCGGCAACTCGAACGGCAACGCGCAGGCGAGCGGTGCGGACTTCAGGCCGTTCGCGGTTGATCCGCTGGCTCCCCCGCCTCTCAATGTATTGGCGCCGCAGGAAGAGTTGCCGCTTTCGGCGCCCGGCGGGCAGCCGACGGGCACGCAGCCGCCCAGCTTCCAGCCCCTGGCCAACGAACCCACTACGCCTTCCACCATTTCGCCTCCCACCATTTCCGGCGGCTCCGTGCCGTCGCTGACCGTCGATGAGAGCTTCCTGACCGCGGCGACCAATCATGGCGTTGCCGGTTCGGGATTGGGCCCCGCAGGGGCAACGGTCGCAACTGTGCAGGTGTCGTTTGACGTCACGACGCCCGGCGGCCAGCAGTCGCTGACCTATGCGCTGTCGGTCACGTCGCCGAACGAGGATTCCGGTCTGATCGATACCGCGACCGGTCAGCACGTCCTGCTGACGGTGAACGCGGCCGGCGTCGTGGAAGGGCGCACGGCGGTCGGTGGCGATCTTGTCCTCACGGTCTCGGTTGACGCCACAGGTCATGTGACGCTGACCGATCTGCGCGCGGTTCACGAGGGAACACCGGGCGACTTCAATGAAGGGATTACGCTGGCGTCGGGCCTGATCGCGCTGACCGCCACCGTGACTGACAACAACAACCAGACGGCAAGCGCGAGCGTCGATATCGGTTCGCATCTGACGATCCTGGACGATGGTCCGGTCAATCCGACGGTGGTTGTGTCTGGCGTCGAGCCGGTGCTGCTGACGTTCGATGGCGGCCTGGCCGGCGGCAACTTCACCGGCACCCAGGACTCGCACGACACCAACGCGTCTCCGACCGTTGCTTCGGTGAGCTTTGCCGGCGCGTTCACGTTCGGCCATCTGAACGAGGCCGGTGCCGACAGCGGCGCAACGACGATCACCTATGCGCTGCAGTTCCATGCCGGGTTCAGCGAAGGCGGCGCTTCCGGCCTGACGTCCGGCGGCCTGGCGATCCATCTGTACGAGAACGGCGGCATCATCACCGGCTCGACGGCGCTCACGGAAGGCGGAATCACGGCGGCCAACACGGTGTTCACGCTGAGCGTGGACGCTGCGGGCGATGTGACGCTGACGCAGACGCATGCGATCGACCATACGCAGACGGACACCTACAGCGGCTCCTACATCAACGACATCAAGCAGCTGGCCGCGAACCTGATCGATCTGAAGGCAAGTGCAGTCACTACCGACGGCGACGGCGATTCGTCCCCCACAGTCACGGCGCTGCTTGATCTGGGTGGCAATATCCAATTCGGCGACGACGGTCCGCGAGCCCCGACGGTGACGGTGACGCCGACGGACTCGGAGTCGATGTCATCGGGAGAACTGCTGACGTTCGACGGCGGCCTGGCCGGCGGCAACTTCACCGGCTTCCAGGACTGGCACGACACTAACCCGTCGGCGACGATCGCGACGGAGGACTTCTCCGGTGTGTTCACCGTCAGCAATACCAATCTGTACGGCGCCGACGGTGCCGGCGCGACCATCGTCAACTACACGCTGGGCTTCCACACCGGCTTTGCCGACGGCAGCGCCAGCGGGCTGACGCATGCCGGCAGCACGATCTTCCTGTACGATGTCGGCGGTGTGATCACGGGCTCGACCTCGGCGACAGCAGGCGGCATCAACGCCGGCAACACGGTGTTCACGCTGAGCGTCGGTCTGACCACCGGCATCGTGACGCTGACGCAGCTCGAGTCGATCGACCACTCGCAGACCGACACCTACAACGGCTCGTATATTTATGACGTCAAGCAGCTGGCTGCGAACCTGATCGACCTGACGGCGAGTGCGTTTACGACCGACAGCGACGGCGACAGGACGGTCCCGGTCTCGGCTTCGATTGACATCGGCCACCAGATCCAGTTCGGCGACGACGGCCCGCAGACCCCGACGGTGACGCTGGCCGCGTTCACCGCACCGGTGCTGCTGACGTTCGACGGCGGCCTTGCCGACGGCAACTTCACCGGCACCCAGGACTCGCACGACGCCAATCCGTCGGCGACGGTCGCGACGGAGGACTTCTCCGGCGCCTTCACGATCGGCAATACCAATCTGTACGGCGCCGACGGTGCCGGTGCGACCACGATCAACTACACGCTGGGCTTCCACTCCGGCGTTGCCGACGGCGTCGACAGCGGGCTGACCCATGCTGGCACCGCGATCTTCCTGTACGATGTCGGCGGTGTGATCACCGGCTCGACGTCGGCGACGGCGGGCGGCATCAACGCCGGCAATACGGTGTTCACGCTGAGCGTCGGTCTGACCACCGGCGTCGTGACCCTGACGCAGCTCGAGTCGATCGATCATTCGCAGACCGATACCTACAACGGCTCGTACATCAACGATGTGAAGCAGCTGGCGGCGAACCTCGTCGACCTCACGGCGAGCGGATTCACCACAGACAGCGAGGGCGACAAGTCTGTCACGGCTTCCGCCACGATCGACGTCGGCCACCAGATCCAGTTCGGCGATGACGGTCCGCAGACCCCGACGGTCACGCTTGCCGCGTTCACCGCACCGGCGCTGCTGACGTTCGACGGCGGCCTGGCCGGCGGCAACTTCACCGGTACCCAGGACTCGCACGACACCAACCCGTCAAAGACGATCGCGACGGAGAACTTCTCTGGCGCGTTCACCATCAGCAATACCAACCTGTACGGTGCCGATGGCGCCGGTGCGACCACGATCAACTACGCGCTCGGCCTGCACGCCGGCGTTGCCAACGGCAGCGCCAGCGGTCTGACCCATGCCGGCAGCACGATCTTCCTGTACGATGTCGGCGGTGTGATCACCGGCTCGACGTCGGCGACGCAGGGGGGCATCAACGCCGGCAACACGGTGTTCACGCTGAGCGTCGGTCTGACCACCGGCATCGTGACGCTGACGCAACTCGAGTCGATCGATCATTCGCAGACCGACACCTACAGCGGCTCGTACATCAACGATGTGAAGCAGCTGGCGGCGAACCTGATCGACCTGAAGGCGAGTGCGGTCACGACGGATCATGAAGGCGACAAGACGGTCACGGCTTCGGCCTCGATCGACGTCGGCCACCAGATCCAGTTCGGTGATGACGGCCCGAAAGCGCCGACGGTGACGCTCTCGGGGTGTCCGGAGCCAGTGCTGCTGACGTTCGACGGCGGCCTGGCCGGCGGCAACTTCACCGGCACCCAGGACTCGCACGACACCAACCCGTCAAAGACGATCGCAACGGAGGACTTCTCCGGCGCGTTCACGATCGGCAATACCAATCTGTACGGTGCCGACGGCGCCGGCGCGACCACGATCAGCTACACTCTGGGGCTGCACAGCGGCGTGGCCAATGGCAGCGCCAGCGGGCTTACCCATGCCGGCAGCACGATCTTCCTGTACGATGTCGGCGGTGTGATCACCGGCTCGACCTCGGCGACGGCAGGCGGCATCAACGCGGGCAACACGGTGTTCACGCTGAGCGTCGGTCTGACCACCGGCATCGTGACGCTGACGCAACTCGAATCGATTGATCATTCGCAGACCAACACCTACAGCGGCTCCTACATCAATGATGTGAAGCAACTGGCGGCGAACCTGATCGACCTGAAGGCGAGTGCGGTCACGACGGATCATGAAGGCGACAAGACGGTCACGGCGTCAGCCTCGATCGACGTCGGCCACCAGATCCAGTTTGGTGATGACGGCCCGAAGGCGCCGACGGTGACGCTCTCGGGGTGTCCGGAGCCAGTGCTGCTGACGTTCGACGGCGGTTTGGCCGGCGGCAACTTCACCGGTACCCAGGACTCGCACGACACCAACCCGTCAAAGACGATCGCGACGGAGAACTTCTCTGGCGCGTTCACCATCAGCAATACCAACCTGTACGGTGCCGATGGCGCCGGTGCGACCACGATCAACTACGCGCTTGGTTTGCACGCCGGCGTGGCCAATGGCAGCGCCAGCGGGCTGACCCATGCCGGCAGCACGATCTTCCTCTATCTCGACAGCGTGACCGGTGTGGTGACCGGCTCGACCTCGGCGACGGTCGGCGGCATCAACGCGGGCAACACGGTGTTCACGCTGAGTGTCGGTCTGACCACCGGCATCGTGACCCTGACGCAACTCGAGTCGATCGACCACTCGCAGACCAACACTTACAGCGGCTCGTACATCAACGATGTGAAGCAGCTGGCGGCGAACCTGATCGACCTGAAGGCGAGTGCGTTCACGACGGACCATGAAGGCGACAAGACGGTCACGGCGTCGGCCTCGATCGACGTCGGCCACCAGATCCAGTTCGGCGACGACGGCCCGCAGACCCCGACGGTGACGCTGGCCGCGTTCACCGCGCCGGTGCTGCTGACGTTCGACGGCGGGCTGGCCGGCGGCAACTTCACCGGCACCCAGGACTCGCACGACACCAACCCGTCAAAGACGATCGCAACGGAGAACTTCTCCGGCGCGTTCACCATCAGCAATACCAATCTGTACGGTGCCGATGGCGCCGGTGCGACCACGATCAACTATGCGCTCGGCCTGCACGCCGGCGTGGCCAATGGCAGCGCCAGCGGGCTGACCCATGCCGGCAGCACCATTTTTCTCTATTTCGACAGCGTGTCCGGCGTGGTGACCGGCTCGACTTCGGCAACGGTCGGCGGCATCAACGCCGGCAATACGGTATTCACGCTGAGCGTCGGTCTGACGACCGGTATCGTGACGCTGACGCAGTTTGAGACGATCGATCACTCGCAAATCGACACCTATAGCGGCTCGTACATCAACGATGTGAAGCAGCTGGCGGCGAACCTGATCGATCTGACGGCGAGTGCGTTCACGACCGATCATGAAGGCGACAAGACGGTCACGGCCTCGGCCAAGATCGACATCGGCCACCAGATCGAGTTCGGCGACGACGGCCCGAAGGCGCCGACGGTAGCGGTGAGCGCAGCGACAGTCGGTGTCGACGAAACGCCCGGCGTTCAGACCACCGGCGGTGCAAGCGACGTCCTTGGCTCGACCGCGATCACGTTCAACGGTGCGGCGAGCACGGTTGCCGGACTGTTTACGACCGTCGCGAGCAAGGGCAATGACACTGATGTGCCGGCGGCTTCGCTGGACAACGGTGCACTCAGTTTTGCCTCCACGGGTGTCAGCAGCATCCTGACGGTGGCCGGAGGCAGCTACGGCGCCGACGGCGCCGGAACGACGACCTACGGGCTGTCCGTGCTCAATGCCGCGTCTGGGCTGACCTTGACGGACGGCACCGCCATCACGCTGTCGCTCGATGGCAGTGGCCGGATTATCGGCACGGTCGGCACCGACATCGCCAACCCGAGCCTGACCGGCATGGTGGCGTTTGCCATCGCCATCGACCCGGCAACCGGTCGGCTCTATGTGGCGGAGTACCTCTCGCTCCACCAGAACGACGCCACCAACCCCAACGACATCGTTTCGCTGGCGGCTGGAAAGGTGGGTGCGACTGTCACGGTGACCGACTCGGATGGTGATCATGCGGTAGCCACCGCCGACATCAGCACGCACATCAGCTTCCTCGATGATGGCCCGAGTTTCGGCACGATCGAGCACGGGGTCGTCGCGGACTACGCGGGACTGTCCGTCGTCGGCATCCTGCCCGTGACCTCCGGCGCCGACGGTTTCGGTGCATATACCTTCACCTTGGCCGGGGACACGGCGCCGGCGGGCCTGACGTTCAATGGCCAGGCCGTGCACTACTCCATCGACGCATCGGGACAGAATTTGACGGCCTATATCGGTGCGGCTCCATCGGCAGCGAATGACATCTTCACGCTGAATCTGGATGCCTCGACCGATCACTACATATTCACGTTGCTGCAGCCGTTCACGCAGACGACGGTCCAGAATGTCGGCGGCTCAACCTCCTTTGGCTCAGGACCCTCGCAAGAGCAGATTCTTTCATCGAGCACCGATCAGTTGGCGGTTATCTCGGGCACGGCCTCCGGCGGCACTCAAGGCAGCGTGAACGGATCGACCAACGGTTGGGGGGTCGGCAACAACAATTTCGATCCCCACGAAAAGCTGCTGTTCGATTTCACGACCGGTGCAAGCGCCAGCCCCTCCGCAAACGCGGGGTTCCATCCTCCGGCGCACGAAACGGTCGCGAACTATACGTTCTCGAACTACAAGGGTGGTGACGACATTCACTACGTCGTCTCCTATTGGGATGGGGTGCACACCGCTTCGATCACAACGGTATCCGGTGATTTTGATCCTTCCACGCACAGCTCGGTCGCCACCGAGTGGTCGACGCCCTCGGCGCCGGCCGGCATGCAGCTCTACACTGTCCAGTTCACCGACGTGACGGGCAGCGGCAAGGTCGACCTGGTTGGCGTCGGAGTTGAGTCGACCACGAACGTCTCCCAGGATCTGAGCTTCAACGTGTCGACGATTGATGGCGACGGCGACACGGCGTCGAGCACCATCAATATCAACATCAATGGCAGCACGACCATCCTCGGAACGGCCGGCAATGATGTCATTGTCGCCGGAACAACCAGTGAAACGCTCACTGGCAATGGTGGGAACGACAAGTTTGTTATCAATTTCAGCGCCCACGACATCATCAGTGATTTCAACAGCGGTGACCTGATCCTTCTCGACGTGGCCGGCCTGAGCCTGCCGACGGGCGCTTCAAACGCCCTTGCGGCCAATCAGTTCACGTCATCGGCAGCCACCGGCGGGACCGAGAACAACGCGAGCGCCTGGAACGAGAGCGGAAGCACGAACAAGTTCTTCTTCAACAATACGACGCATGAGCTCTGGTATTCGGCCAATGGCACGGGCACCGACAAGGTGGATCTTGCTCACGTGAGCACCGGCGTCCCGGCGGCCGCGAACGTTCATATTTTCTAGGCCGGGCTTGCAGCAAAAGCGAAAATCCGCGGAGATCACTCCGCGGATTTTTTCTTTGGGTTTCCTCTTGGGATTTTTTCTTGATTGAACCCGCCTTACTGGCGGGCCATCACATCAGCACGGGCAGGAAGCCTGTGAGGGGGCTCGCCGCATCAAGCGGCTCCACCCCGGTCCACTCGGCGTCCGCCGGATTGGCGGCCGCCGGCGCCGCGTCGGCCTCGCCATCGAGCGGAAGATGCTTGGCGTAGGGCGCCGCGAACAGCTGCACGCCGCGGTCGTTGATCGCAAACATCGGCGTGAAGTTGCCGAGCTCGCCGTCGTCGATCAACTCGGAGCGGCGGCTGTCGAGGATCAGCCAATGGCCATCCAGGCGCGCCGCCAGAACGGCATGATCCTGGCGGATGGCGCGATCGCGGCCCAGCACCAGGCGCAGATCCTCGCGCGGGAAGCCGGCTTCGCTGAGCGCAATCAATTTTGCGATCGCGTAGTCCTCGCAATCGCCCTTGCCGGTCGCAAAGGTGGCGAGCGGAGCGGTCCAGCGGTCGGCCTCGCCGTGCTGGGCGAAGTCGCTGACATAGCGGATCGTCTGGTTGACGGCGTGGTTGGCCTCATCCAGCCGGTCGCGGCCGGACTTGGACTTGACCGCGCCGATCAGGCGGAGGAATTGCGCTGCATGCGACGGGCAGCCGGCGGCGTTCTCGCGGCAATGCTCGAGGGTGGTCCGCTCCCTGGCGAGATCGGATTCGAGGCCGCGCCATTTGCGCCAGAGACTGTTCTCCGGTGCGCGGAAGGTGAACAGGCCGAAGGGTTCGGTGCCTTCGGGCGGAAGCGGCTTCGCCGCCGGCATGGCGTCGGTCGCGGTATCCAGCGGGGTGAGCGAAGCGGTGCGGATCGCGTTCGGACCACGGCCGCGCTGCCGGTCGAGCTTGGCCAGAACGTCGCTGATGGTGAAGAAGGTGGCGGGCGGTCGGTTTGATGCTGCGTCCGAAGCCGGCGCGAGCTCGCCGGCGCCGTTGCCCAGCGTGAGCTCGTCCGCAGCAAACGCTGATGGCGCCGCGCAAAGACCTATCGACAGTGCAGCCACGGCGATGACCGCCGACGCGGCAGACTTCAGCGACTTCATATGACGTCCCCAATATCGGGGACCGTCAACGTCTGTGCGTCGATCTGCGTCCCCGCTGTTATCGGGACGCAGACTGGCGCGCTGGCCGCTTAAGCGGGGTTAAGTGGAGGGGGCCGGTGCCGGGAATGTCGGAAAGGCGGTCAATCCGGGGTTTGCCCGTTCGTTCGAAATTGAACGAACGGAGGTCACGATCGGTTAACCACCCGGGGCCGCAAGGCCGATCAGCGTTCGCGCAGGGCCTCGTCACGCAGCAGGCGCGCGGGCTTCACGATGTAGTCCAGCACCGACTTCTCGCCGGTCAGCACCTCGACCGTGGCCACCATTCCCGGAATGATCGGATGCGGATTCTGCTCGGTGCCGAGATGGTTTTTGTCGGTGCGCACCATGACCCGATAGAAGGTCTCCGGACGTTCGGTCTTTTCCGCCTTGTCGTCGACGATGGTGTCGGCGCTGATGCGTTCAACCTTGCCCTTCAGCGATCCGTAGACCGAGGAATCGTAGGCGCTGATCTTCACGACCGCGTCCTGGTTGGGGCGAATGAACGCGATGTCCTGGGGACGAATCCGCCCCTCGACCAGGAGCGTGTCGTCCAGCGGCACGATATCCATCAGATTGGCGCCCGGCTGCACGACGGCACCGACCGTGCTGACGTTCAGTTTGTTGACGATGCCGTGGACCGGCGCCTTCAGGTCGGTGCGGCGCACCCGGTCCTGGGCGGACTTGATGTTCTCGTCGAGCACGGCGAGATCGCCGCGCGATTTGGCCAGATCCTCGTCGGCCTGCGAGCGGAAGGACGCGGTGATGTTCGCGATCTTCGATTGCGCCTCGGCAAGCTGTCCCTTCATCTCGGTGGCCTGCCGGTCCAGCCGCAGCATCTCGATCTCGGGCACGACCTTCTGCTCATAGAGTTTGCGCGTCAGGCTCTGCTCGCGTTCCAGGAGCTTGAGGGAGCCGGAGAGGCGGGTGACTTGCTGATTGAGGACATCGATGTCCTGCGCGACCTTCTGGGCCCGCATCTTGAACACGCTAGCCTCGGTCGCAACGGCGGCCGGAGCCACCGAGTCGACTTGATCCGGAAAGGTGATCTCGCTTCGCCCGCGCGCCTCGGTTTCGAGCCGAGCCACCCGCGCCGCCATCGCCGCGCGGCGCTCGCGGATTTCGCCGAACTCGGAAGCGAACTTCGTGTCGTCGATGCGCATCAGGGACTGGCCCTGCTGAACGATGTCGCCTTCCCGCACCAGGATATCACCGACGATGCCACCTTCGAGCGACTGAACCACCTGCATCTGCCGCGACGGCACGACGCGCCCGCTGCCGCGCTTGACCTCGTCGAGCACGGCAAAGTGCGCCCAGGTCAGGAACGTCGCAAGCAGCGCGCAGGACGTCCACAGCAGCATGCGGGAGGTGCGGGGCGTGCGCAACAACGCCGCGGATCGGATATCATTTGCAAATGCAAAATCGGAAGACGCCATAATATTTGCTCGTTATGCAGATTTCGGCTGGATCGTATTCTCCGGCGACGGAGCCGCCGACGCGGGCCTTCCCTGCAGCAGGGCGAGCACCTTGTCGCGGGGGCCGTCGGCAACCAAATGGCCATTGTCAAACAGCAGCAGCCGATCGACCATGTTCAGCAATGACAAACGATGGGTCGAGATGATGATGGTCATGCGATCGTCCTGGAGTCCCTTGAGCCGTTCAAGGAATTCCTGTTCGCTGCGGATGTCGAAATGCGCGGTCGGCTCGTCGAGGAAGAGCACGCGGGGCTTGCGGATCAGGACGCGCGCGAGCCCGATGGCCTGCTTCTGGCCGCCTGACAGGCTGCGGCCACCTTCCGAGATCGGCATGTCATAGCCCATCGGATGGCCGGCGATGAAGCTCTCGACGCCGGAGAGCCGCGCGGCAAGCAGGACTTCCTCGTCGGTCGCTTCCGGCTTGCCGAGGGCGATGTTGTCGCGCAGCTTGCCGAAGAACAGGTCGGTATCCTGCATCGCGAAGCCGATTCCGGCGCGCAGGTCCGAAGGATCGTATTGCCGGGAGTCGACGCCGTCGACCAGGATACGGCCTTCCTTCGGCTCGTAAAATCCGAGCAGCAATCTGCCGACCGTGGTCTTGCCCGATCCCACCCGGCCGATGATGCCGATCCGTTCGCCGCCCTCGATCTTGAAGCTGATCTTTTCGAGCGCGTTGCCCGGCGCGTTGGGGTAGGCGAACGACACGTTCTCGAAGGCGACCTTGCCGTCTTCGATCCGTCTCGCGACATAGGATCGGGTCGGCGAACGTTCCCGCTCGATCGACATGATGCGGTCGATCGCCTTGAGGGCCGATATCGTCTGGGTTCCCTTGGTGATCACGGAGGCGATCCCGGCGATCGGCGCCAGGACGCGGGCGGCGAGCATGTTCGCGGCGACCAGCGCGCCGACGCTGAGCTTGCCCTCGAGGATCAGGAAGATGCCGACGATGACGAGCAGCAGGCTGGTGATCTGCTGGGCGGCGCTCGCACTCGTCAGCGACAGCGACGACCAGAAGTGAACGTCCTCACCGGATCGGGCGGTCGCTGCGACCGAACGCTCCCACAGGGTCTGCATGCGTGCCTCGGCGCCGGTCGCGCGGACGGTTTCGAGACCCGACAGCGACTCGACGAGCACGCCGTGACGAGCGGCGGATTCGGCCTGCAGGCGCTTCATGGCGCGATCGAGCGGGCGTTGCAGCAGGAAGCCGATCAGCATGACGAGCGGGAGCATGAGCAGCGGGATCCACGCCAACGGCCCGGCAATGAGGAACAGCACCCCGACAAAGAGCACGGCAAACAGCAGGTCGGTCGCGGAAACCACGCTTCCGGACGTAAAGAATTCGCGCACCGAGTCAAAGTCCCGGAGCTGATTGGCGAGGATGCCGACGGAGGTCGGCCGTTGCGCCATCTTCACCGCCATCACATGCTCGAAGATGTTGGCGGCCAGCACGACGTCGATGGTCTTGCCGGTCACGTCAATCATGCGACTGCGGACCATGCGGAAGATGAAATCGAACAGGATACCGAGCCCCATGCCGATCGACAGCGCGATCAGGGAGGGGATCGCGCCGTTGGGGATGACGCGGTCATAGACGCTCATCGTGAACAGCGGCGTCGCCAGCGCGAGGATGTTGGTCAAAAAGGCGGCGATCGCGATGTGGCCGTAACTGGGCCAATGCGTCTTGACCACCGACCAGAACCAGTGGCTCCTCGGGATGTCTCCGGCGGCGACGGTGCGCGCATCGGCGTGCGCAGCACTTCTCACCATGAACGCGTAGCCGGTGTAGTCGGCGGCGAGCGAGGCGAGTTCGACGGCGCGCGGGCCGTTCGGCGTCTCAGGATCGACGATCTTGATGGTCTTGTTCGCCGTGTCCACGCCCAAAAGGATGAGCGCCGTGCCGTTCTTCATGATGAGGACAGCCGGCAGCACAAGCGCAGGAATATCCGAAATGTCGCGCTTGACGGCCTCGGTCTCCAGGCCCGCGCGTCTGGCCGCACGGTCGTAGAGCGAGACGGACAGGCGTCCGTCCGTGATCGGCAGTCCGCCGAGCAGAGCTTCGCGGCTCACCGCGCGGCCGTGATAGGCCGCAAGATAGGTCAACGACGCGCTGAGGGGATCGTCGCCCAATGCACTCGGCCGACTTGTCGCGGTAGGCTTTGAAGTTGATTCATCCGGCGAGGGGCGGCCGGCGTCAGCCGCCGGGCTGGGAGTTCGCAATAACAATTCGAAACCTCGACAACCAAAATGGAAATGCAGAAATCGCATTCAAAGATCGCGTGCAGGCTACAACAAACGGCGAACGAAATCAGCGAAACTTGCTTTAAGTATTAATACGGAATCGGAAGGGCCCCGTTTGGGGCCCGTCCGGCAGTCCTGATTTCGATTGGCGGGCTTCTATCGAGCGGAGCTCGGGAAGGCCGACAGCAGCCAATGGGGCTTGGTCGAGGCATAGGAACTCGCGTTCGCCGAGACGGTCGGATCCGCGTAAATGACGTTCGGGCCGTCGCTTGCGCTCTTCTGCTGCTGCATCCATTCCGAGGAACCGGGCACGGCCGCGGTCGTCGTCGAGCCGGTCCAGCGGTCGGCAAAGCCGACATCCTTACCGACCTCCTTGGGCTGGGCCGCCGCATAGGTCTTGCCGGGACGGGCTATGGGGGCCGGGACGCCGACATGCAGCGGTTCGGAGCCCGTTTGCGGCACGTTCACGCGTAGGGTGGGGAACGAGTAGCGGGGCAGGCCAATCGAAAGCATGTCCGTGGGAGCAGCGTCGACCGGCGGGGGAGCTTTCAGATACTCGATCAGGGTCCCCATTGCCGCCAGCAGCTGATAGTCGGCGAACACGACGACGCTGCGGGCGGAGGTGAGCGAGACCGATGCGTTGAAGAACTGGTTCTGGGCGTTCAGGAGGTCGATCAGCGAGCGCTGGCCGAGCTCGTATTCCTTCTGGAAGGCCGCGATGGTCTTGCGGTCCGCTTCCAGCTGGCGCGTCAGCGCCGCGATGCGCGTGGCCGTAATCGTACGGGCATTCCACGCCTTGTCGATCGATTCATACGCATCGCGCTGCAAGCGCGCGTGGCGCATGGTGGCTTCGGTAAACCGCTCGGCCTTCTCCGACCTGTTCCAGGCATCCTGGCCGCCGCGGAAGATGTCCCACGACATCACCACCTTGCCACTGTAGTCCTCATGCGTAATGGCGGGAGTCCCGGTGGCCGCCACGTAGGGGTACGAGTTGTCGTAGTGGGTTGCCCGTCCCTCGAGATAAAACTTCGGGCCGAACGTTCCGTCGGTGGCCTTGAACGCATGCTTGGCGGCGTCGGCGTCGGACTGTGCCGCCGCAATCGTCGAATTGAACCGCAGGGTGGTCGCCAGCGCCTCGTCGCGGCTGTTCGGCAATCCCGCGAGAGGGGCGGGGAAGCGAACATTGGTCGGCTCGAGGCCAACCGTCTTGCGGTACTTCGCCCTGGCGTCTTCGAGGCTGCGCTGGAATTCGGCGAGTGCCGCACGGGCGGCTTCGACGCGCTCCCGCGCTTGCTCCAGGTCGCCTTCGCCGGCGCGGCCGCCCGAGAAGCGGGAATTCACGTTTGCAAAGATCTTCTCGTGGTTGGCGACGTTTTGCTGGGCAAGGCTGACCAACCGGATGTAGCGCACCACGTCCATGTAACCTTCGGCGGCGTCGAGGGCCAGCAGCTCGGTTCTTTCCTTGACGCGAGAGGCCGCCGCATTCACGCGCGCGGTCTGGCGCCAGACGTCATAGATCGACGAGAAGCCGTCCCAGAGCAGCTGGCGAACGACCACCGATTCCTGGCTGCCATTGCGCCACGGTCCTGCACCCACAACCGGTGCCGACTGAATGTTCGGGCTGATGAAGTTCGGCGATTGGTCGAACTTTTCCGGACCGTAGCTGGCGTCAATGCGCACCTGCGGCAGCAGCGTGCTCTGGGTTTGCCTCAGTTCGCTTTCGGTCGCCCGCCGGTTCGCCGAAGCCTCGCCAACGCCCGGGTTAGTCTGCATCGCCTGGCGCAATGCATCGTTAATGGAGAAAACCTCGGCACATGCTGGCGTTGCCGCCAGGCAAAGGCACGCGATGACCGTGTATGCCGACCGCATCAATTCCGCCCCCAACTTACAAAAATATTGCGTAGAATCCGCGAAGCGTAACGTACGGCGGTTCCGTAACCTATGACATTTCAGCCACACAATGGCCCTAACTAAGGCGGGTCTTCGGCTGTGGGCGGACCACAATCCGAGATTTTGGTTAAAATTCAACCGTTTGGCTGTGTCGCGGAGTTGCCGAGCAGCAACACCGGATATCCGGAACAGAAAGGTCAGTTAAGTTTGTCTTACGGGCCGCCGGACGGCCCGCAGCTGCTGTTCGCGACAGACCGCCAGATAGGTTGCAACGAATGCGGAGCGTTGGAATCAAAGGCCGTCAAGCGGCTCGTTTACCCGGGTCGCGAGGATCGACGGAACTGTCCCTTCCGGGCCGCAAAGACATCTGCTGTTAGCTCGGTTCTCTTGCCTTTCATCGCCACCGACGTTCCTCCCGTGACCGAGCGGGTCTGGTCATCGATCCGGTCTCGGTAGACGACGTCGGGAGGGGCCGCGACTTCACTCCGGCGCAATCGGATGCGGCGGACGCTCGATCGATGCCCTGAGGCCCTCGAGTTCGACGAAGACATCAGCTTGCCTGCGAAGCTCATCGGCGATCATGGGAGGCTTCGTTCGAATGCTGGAAACGACCGTGACACGCACGCCCATCCGCCTGACAGCTTCGACAACGGCTCGCAAATCACCATCACCGGAGAACAGGAATGCGTGGTCGATGCGGTGCGCAATTTCCATTGCGTCGACCGCAAGATCGATGCCGATGCTGCGCTTCATCCGTCGCCGTCCCTCGCCGTCGTCGTGCTGCTTGGCTGCCTTTCTTCGGACCGAATAGCCGTTGTAGTCGAGCCAATCCACCAGCGGCCGAAGGCTGCTGAACTCGTCATCGTCTCGCACGACGGTGTAGAAATATGCACGGACGAGCTGCCCATGCTTGCTGAATTCCGCAAGCAGTCGCCTGAAATCAATCTCGAAACCGAGGTGCTTGACGGTGGTGTGAAGATTTGCGCCGTCGATGAAAAGTGCAATGCGATCGGTCATCTCAAATCCCCATGACGCCCGGAGCAGCTGCTGCTTCTTTTGGTTCTGGAAATGCTTCGGGTGCGGGCGCCCTGATTTAAATGACCGATCCTAGAGCAATGACTCGGTCGGGAAAAAGCTGAAATTTTCAACATGGCGGGTGTCATGTTGATCGTGCGCTTATTGATAAGATCGCAATCGACGCGACACGGCCGGCCGCAGCGATAAATGAAACGGTCGTCGTTGAAAGCACCCCAACGTTCGCACCCGCGCCTGGACGAAGGCGCTCGGGCAGCGACGAAGAATTGTCAGCTATGGCGCTTCGTTTGTGGCGCTTCGTTGGCATCGGCCGCAATAACTGCGCGCGCAATTCCAATTCCAATCTTGATCCTGATATCCGTGGACTATAATTAAAAATGAGTGCTTACGTCATCGGGCGAGCGCCGCCGTTGACGCCAGCCAATGGTGCAGCGCACCGCGGACCAGCCCGTGTGCACAAGGTGACGATTGCGTCAGATACAAGATTACATCTAAAATTGACCACGTGTAGCGGCGTCGTTTCGCGCCGGCGCGATATTTCGAGATACCACCTTTTTGCAGACACAAGTTTTCTCGCCTCTCGGGGAGAGGACGGTTTTACGTTGCCCAATTGCACTAACAGTTTGTTTTGCTGGCGGTATGGCGGCGGCGTGTCTGCGCCGCCTCGATAAGTCGTTTCGTCCTCACAGCAGCAGCGAGCACCGACGGAGCGGCATGGCTCGACAGGCGCGGAGAGACTTGGCCAAAGCGCGTGAGATGCCTCGTCGTCCTTTCGCTCTGCATCCTGTTGTCCTGTTGCGAGGCCGCGCGCCAGGCCAATCGCGCAGGCGGAGGCGAGGGCGTCCTGCGTGATCAAGGCGACGGAGCTCGCACGGCCGTTGCTTCCGTTCCCCGAATTGCTCGATCGGGAGAACGCCCTGCGCAAGGCGTTGGCAGGGCAGGTTCCGGCAAAGACAATGTCGCTGTTCGAGCGAAACGTGCAGATCGAGAAGCTTCATTCGCAACTCCTCGAGGAAGAGCGCAGCAGGAAATCGGCAGCGCCGGCCGACGCGGGCAAGCCGCCGCTATCGTACTGGCCCATGCCGGCCGGACGCTGGGTGAGGTCCGTTATTCCACAGCGCGGCACCGGTCCCGCTTGGAAGCCCGAGCGCTGCTCTCTGGCCGTTTTTCACCGATGGATGCTTCGACAGAATGACCGTAGTTTCACGGGCGCGCGGTACGACCACCGCTTGTCGGGGCTTCCCCGTAAAGCCACGGATACCGCGTGTGATGCAAAGGAACCCCTTGTCGGATCGACATTAATGTTAACGGAGGGGATCTCGTGCGGCCCTAGACGGCCGCGCAAATTTGCGGCAAATTGCATCTAGATTAGGTTTGGGATGCTTGCTCGCATTTTTTGCGGACACAGGGTGCAAGCCTTTCCCACGACGAAAACAGTTTAAAGACAAAAGAATTTTTAATGCGTGCGGAGTTCAGAGCCGCACCGAAGCGGGCAGGGTAGTGCGTTCGAGGTCTTTCACAGCAAGGCGGACGAGCAAATAACATAAAAAAGCTTGGCAATTGCTTGTCGGTCGAAACGCTCGCAGATTTTTTTAAGCGAGCGTTTGGGTAGTTTGATGAATTGATTTTCGGCTGCAATCACACCTGCTCTGCGTCGGCAGAGTTTTTAGGAGTGTGTGTATTGCGTCGCGCTTATTTCAGTAGGAAGGCCGATACAGCGTCTTCGGCGTCAGCCCATCGTTCGATCGGGCCCTTGCTTACCATCGCAAAAAATCAGGATGCGTCGATTGAGCCGGTCGCGCTGATCGACGCGCCGAAAATCGCCGAACGCGATCCGTTTCAAACGCTGTCGTTGCCTACAGCATTCCATCCAGACCGTCATTTTCAGAACCAGCCGATTGCAGGAGCAGAAGCATGACCACTCGTTCCGAAGTTGCTTCAACCCGTACCAACAATTCGGGTGCCAACGCACGGTTGCGGCTCAATTATTTCCGGTGTGAGGCGTTCATGGGTGTAAGCCACAAGCGCGAGATCGCCTTCATCGACCGCGGCATTGATGACCTCGAAACGCTACTTGCCGGCATCCGGCCGGATGTTGAGGTAATCCTGCTCTCTCATGATGAACCGGCTGTCCGCCAGATGGCGCGGGCGGTCGAAGGCAGGAGCGAACTGGAAGCAATCCACGTCATCGCCCACGGGCAGCCTGGAGCGATAGCTTTTTCGGCTGGGCTGCTCTCGCTTGACACCATGGATCGTGTCGCGCGTGATCTGGCGCATCTGGGCAGCGCGATCACACAAGGCGGCGAACTACGGTTGTGGAGTTGCGCAGTCGCGCAGGGTGAGTACGGCGCGGCGTTCATCGACGCGATCGCGGCCGCAACCGGCGCCAAGGTGGTGGCTTCGGTCGAACGCGTCGGTGCCGCTGCAAGCGGCGGCAGTTGGGCCCTTTCGTCGCTCGACAACTCAACTCTAGCAAAGCCGCCGATCACGGCCGCCGGGCAGGAGGCCTATGCGGGCGTGCTGGACACCAACAACACCACGATCTCCGGCAACAACAGCACCAACACGCTGACTGTGACCGGAAGCAACGACAGGGTCAGCGATGGGAACGGGACCAACTCGGTCACGGTCACCGGAAACAACAACACCGTCTCTGACGGCAACGGCATTAACACCGTCACGGTCTCGGGCAACAACAACACCGTCAGCGACGGCAACGGCTCCAACACCATCATCGTCAGCGGCAGCAACGCGACGATCAGCGATGGCAATGGCGGCAACCTGATCTATGCGGCCAACACCACCGGCACCAACAGCATCAGCGACGGCAACGGCAGCAACGTCATTGTTGGTGGCAGTGGGACCGATACCATCAATGCGGGCAACGGCAGCAACATCATCTATGGTGGCGCCGGAAACGACACCATCAATGTCGGCAACGGCAGCGACGTCATCATGGCGGGGGCCGGGAGCGACACGGTCACCTCTGGCAACGGCAACGACCTGTTTATTTATGCGCTTTCGGACCATTACACGGTCACGGGCAGCGGCGCGACCGCGACGCTGCATAGCATCGCCAACGACGTTGACACCTACGTCGCCGGCGGCGGCACCGATACGCTTCGCGTCGTCGTAACTGTCGATGAATACGCGGTTATACAGTCCCAGCTTACCGCCTATGCCACCTGGCTCTCCACGCACAAGGGGAGCAGTGCGAGCTATTCGTTCAACTTCGCTGCCACAGGCGGCCTATCCGTCAACGGCTTTGAGGCGCTTCAGGTTCAGGTCGTCAACACCGGCACAGTCAACCTGGCGCTGAATGCGACTTCGAGCAGCGGGTCGCTCAACAGCCTCAATCTCTTCAGCAACACGGTCGGCACGAGTTCGACCAACTTCACCGACACGTTCAAAATCGTCGGCCTCGCTGCCGGTAACAGCGGCTCGGGCGGGACGACGGTGGACCCGTCGCTCACTGTCGCGCAGTACCTCGACGGCACTGCGACCCTGCCGACCTCTTATACCGTGACCGGCGCGGACGGAACGCTGACCGTCAATGCCAATGGCACTTACAGCTACACGGTGACGTCTCACGTCTCTCTCACTGACACGTTCACCCTGACGACGCTCGACCAGAACGGCTTCGTTACCACGACGACACTGACCTTTGGGGTGCCCAACCACGCGCCGGTCCTTTCCGGCGTTACCGCAACCGATCCGACCACGGTTGCCGAACTCACCGACGCATCCGCCCAGAACCTTGCGCCCATTCACGGCACGTTGACGGTGACCGATCTGGATGCCGGCAACACGTTGACCGCATCCGTGGTTGGCTCGCCGTCCGTCACGGTAAGCGGCGGTGGCACGGCACCCGCAGCGGTCGTGACCGCCTTGACCTCTGGCGCGCTGTCGCTCGGATCGGTGGTCGCCGACGGCGGTACCAAGACCATCGCCTGGACCTATGACGCCGCAACGGCCAACCTCGATTTCCTGAAAGCGGGCCAGACCCTCACGGTGGACTACACCGTCAAGGTCAATGACGGCTTCGCCGACAGCGGCACGCAGCACATTATTATCACAATCACCGGCACCAACGACCAGACGGTGCTGACCTCCGTGAACAGCGCCTCGGTGTCGACGACGGTTGCAGAATCGGCCGGGAATTCCTCAGCGCAGGATATCGCCGCGATCGCCGGCAGTTTGGCCTTCAGCGACAAGGACGTCGGCGACAGCCTGACGGCGTCGGCGGGCTCGCCCACGATCGCGCTCAATGGCGGAGCGTTGCCGGCAGGAGTTGATGCGACCACGCTCAAGGCGGCGCTCGATCACCTGAGTTTCGGCAGTGGTGTGACCTCGAACGGCGGCGGCAGCCAGAACATCTCCTGGACCTGGGATCCGACCGCGGCCAACCTCGACTTCCTCAAGGCGGGTGACCAACTCACTGTCACCTATGCGGTCAAGGTCGGGGACTCCACGACCCAGAACCTGACCTTCACCATTACCGGCACCAACGACCAGACGACGCTGACGTCAGTGAACAGCACGGCGGTGTCGACGACAATTGCGGAATCGGCCGGTGATTCCTCGGCGCAGGACGTCGCCCCGATCGCCGGCAGCCTGGCGTTCAGCGACAAGGACATCGGCGACAGCCTGACGGCGTCGGCCGTCAGCCCGACCGTGCTGATCAATGGCAATGCGCTGACCACTGAGCTGAGTGCCTCGGTTGCGACCGCGCTGACCACGGCGCTCAACCATCTGAGCTTCGGTGCCGGCGTGACCTCAAATGGAGGCGGAACCCAAAATATCTCCTGGAACTGGGATCCGACCGCGGCCAACCTCGACTTCCTCAAGGCCGGCGACCAGCTCACGGTGACGTATGCGGTCAAGGTAGGGGACTCCGGGCCCCAGAACCTGACCTTCACCATCACCGGCACCAATGACCAGACGATGCTGACGTCAGTGAACAGCACGGCGGTGTCGACGACGGTTGCAGAATCGGCGGGGAATTCCTCGGCGCAGGATATCGCCCCGATCACCGGCAGCCTGGCGTTCAGCGACAAGGATATCGGCGACAGCCTGACGGCGTCCGCCGTCAGCCCGACCGTGCTGATCAATGGCAATGCACTGAGCAGCGAGCTCAGTGCCTCTGCGGCAAGCGCGCTGACGGCGGCACTCGACCACCTGAGCTTCGGCGCGGGCCTGACGTCGAACGGCGGCTCTCAGAACATATCCTGGACCTGGGATCCGACCGCCGCAAACCTCGACTTCCTGAAGGCTGGCGACCAGCTCACTGTCACCTATGCGGTCAAGGTCGGGGATTCCGCCACGCAGGACCTGGTCTTGACCATTACCGGCACCAACGACGTGGCGACGGTGAGCTCGGACTCGAAATCTGTGACCGAAGGGGACACGGCGGCGGCGCTGAACACCAGCGGCCAGCTGACGATCACCGACCCGGACACGGGTGAAGCGCATGTGGTGGCGCAGACCGCGGCGCACGGGACCTATGGCGACTTCTCGATCGACGCCAACGGCGCCTGGACCTACACCGGCAACGGGGCGCACGACGAGCTGACCGCCGGTCAGGTGGTGAGCGACACCTTCACGGTGACGAGCCAGGACGGCACGGCGAGCGGGACGGTGAC